>NZ_JAKGTN010000011.1:0-224119 GCF_021568915.1 Vibrio sp. McD22-P3 | reverse complement strand
AAAAGTGGCGGAGAGATAGGGATTTGAACCCTAGATACGCTATTAACGTATGCCGGTTTTCAAGACCGGTGCTTTCAACCACTCAGCCATCTCTCCGTTTTGTGGCGCTAATAATAGAATCATAGGAAAGGGCTGTAAAGAAGAAAATTGCCTTTGGAACACTGACTGCGTTAAATGTAGTCAAAGTGATGTCGATTTACTCATGATGCTCGTTATGTGTGTGATTCCAAGAAGATTGTTTTACTAAAAGAGGATATTCAGCGAGTTTTACTGCTAAATAAAATAATGTTTTTTATTGCTAAGGTGTTGAAATATAAAAATAAAACAGCGTTCAGAATACGCGTGTTCGCTCGAAAAAGTTTGCGTGATGAAGGGACATGCTTCAAAATAGTAGGGTTAGTTCTTATGAACTGAGATTTGAGGTCAAGATGAAAGTTGTAAAATTGTTTAAACAAAGAGCTGATTCGGTTAAGCATCAGTCTGAGCTTATGCAATGGATGTCGCCCACTATTCGCGAATATTGGACTGAGTTTGTCGACAAGACAAACCATAGCAATTTTTTAGCATGGGTCAGAGACTATCACAAGCCTGCAGTAAATGAACCACATGTAGTACAGGTCGAACCAGAAATTGTGCTCAAGCCCGCAGCACAGGCACTATTTGACGAACTGCAAGACAAAATTGGCACTGTGATTCATGAAGGTAACTGGATTCACGTAGGTCAAGAACGAATCAATCAATTTGGATCAATTACTGAAGATAACCAGTGGATCCACACTGATCCAGAAAGAGCAGAACAAGAATCACCATTTAAGACCACTATCGCACATGGTTTCTTAACTCTGTCTTTGTTGCCAGCACTAACAGATAGTGTTGACCCAGATAAACCTCTATTTCCGACTGCGAAGATGATGGTAAATATCGGGTTGAACCAAGTAAGGTTCCCATATCCAGTTAAGGTAGGTAGTAACCTTCGTGCTAAGAGTACCTTGGTCAAAGTTACACCGATCAAGAAAGGTCTTGAGATAGAGCGTGAAATACGCGTAGAAATAGAAGGGATCCGTCGCCCAGCGTGCATTGCGACATCTGTGATTCACTTACACTTCTAAGTCGAATTTCAAAAAAACCAGCATCATTGCTGGTTTTTTTTTGCTTGCCACTAACTCAGTCATGATTGACGTAACACACTTCATAATTAATATTTAATCTCTCCATCTGTTTAAACCAACGTTTTTGATTGTTCTGAAGTTTGTCACCAGGTCCCTTTACCTCGCACCATAACCATTCGTTGCCTTTAAACGCGACTAGATCAGGCATACCATTGCGATAGGCTCTTAGGTCTGAGAGAAGAACAGCAAACAAATCTGCTAATTGCTCATAGTCAATGGATGTCATTGCCAACTCTAACCATTCGGTATCCACTAGGTCCCAAACAATGAATGGGTTCTGAATATCTTTTTTGGTTTCTAGAATGTTTAGGTACGGCTTAACACCAGTTCGTTTAACTTCGGATAGCCTTTGTTCGATGGCGCCTTTTCGCTTTTCAATAAATGATGGATGATATAAATCGAGCGGTTGGCGTTGGAACGGATTGATAAAAGCGCCTTCGACGGGGGCAAAAATAATGTCCCAAAATACCAATCCAAACATAGTGTTGAGAAACTGATTCTCTAAATAGAAAACCTTCCATCCTAGATCAGATAGCTCATTGCAAACGACTAATTCAACACGTTCATGAGATAAATCAAGATTGAACCTACGTTCTGGAAAACTAGGTTTGACCATCTTCTCAAGAGTTGTCTTTAATTTCCTGTCGAGTTTAGTTTTGAGTCGTTCTCCGACTTCTTGCTCATCGATGCTTAGAGGGCTTCTAATCATTGTTAGTGCAATTCTAATGGCTGCCTCGAATTTCTCTTGATGAATTAGTATACGAACTTGTCGCTCCCTCGATGGCGGGAGCCGAGAGGACTCGAACAGGCGAAAAGCGAGGTCGAGGTCGCCTTGTCGCTCGAGATCTCTCGCGATTAGATTAGTGAGTTTGTCTAACTGCCTAGTGGCGTACTGTCCGTTTGCAGATGGGAGCAAGTCAGCAAATTGCCTTATGAGCTTAGAACAAGGCTTTGTTAGTTCTGTGTACGCTATCCTTAGATCTGTAATTTCAAGAGTTGAGTCGATTTCCGCTCTATTATTGAACAACCTAGTTGCCTTAGACACTTCATAATTCTCGAACTTATGAATTCCTAAGTTCTCTAAAACGAATTGTGCAAACTCTTGGTGCCGATTTCCAAAGAATAGTAAACAAAGAAGGGGTAACACCTCATCGTCCAACAATCTGACGACAGTGAACGGAAGTTTCGGAACATGATTAGGCTGTTTGTGATGTAACTGTTCTATCAGTTCGTTCTTTTTAGCGGTACGTTTTAGACCTGAATAAAAAGTGAGAATCTCAGGTTTTGATAACAACGTGGATGCGAGTTCAAATGAACTTGTCGGTGGCTCTGTACTTATAAAACCATACTCTATGAGTTCTAATATGGGTGAATCGAGACAGCCGATCTCGGGATAGTTCAGTTTATCGTCTCTAAACCAAATCCCCTTGCGAGTCATTAACCGAATAACAAGGCATTGTGCGTTTTCACTAAGAGTGTGAAACGATTCAATCCAATGTCGTTCACTCTGTTTCAATAAATCAGAGTTGATAGACTCAACATGCAACAACAAACGTATGAAGTTATCTCGATAATACTTAGGTGACAGAGTAGGTGGTGAAAAAACAGGCACTAGGAACGACGCTTCTTGTTTAGGTGAATTCCGTTTTATTAAATATTAGTTGAGTAATTTGAGCTATAAAAAATATCACATTACCAAAAACAGAGCGTTTGTTGAGTCGTAGATTAGTGATGTAGATCTATCAGCCAAATGGATGTTTTTCTGACAATACTAATTAACTGTATGATTATTATTCAAAAATAACTGTATTAATATGTTTACACTGTGTCTAATTTTAAAAACGAGCAATTAATTTGCCTTTTTATTTAAATAGTGATTGAACTTATTGTTCGAAGCAGATAAGTTACAAGGAAAGAGCACGACATAAGTCACAAAATGGAATGCGGTCGTGTATCAAAGATGTAGATTTAAAAGAATAGGAAGAAGTAAGCAATGTTTCAAACTGATGATGTACGAATTAATAAAGTAAAAGAACTATTACCACCAGTTGCTGTTTTAGAGAAGTTTCCAGCGACAGAAGTTGCTTCTTCAACAACGTTTAACGCACGTAAAGCAATCCACAATATCCTTCAAGGCGACGATGACCGTCTGCTAGTGATCGTCGGTCCATGTTCTATTCATGACACTGAAGCGGCGATTGAGTACGGCAAACGACTAAAAGTACTGCGTGACGAACTTGGTGACAGACTAGAAATCGTAATGCGCGTTTACTTTGAGAAGCCACGCACAACAGTAGGTTGGAAAGGCCTCATTAATGACCCTTACTTAAACGACACATTCAAGATTAACGATGGCTTGCGTATGGGTCGTAAGCTACTCCTAGACTTGACTGATATGGGCATGCCAACGGCGAGTGAATTCCTTGATATGATCAGCCCGCAATATGTTGCTGACCTTATTAGCTGGGGTGCGATTGGTGCGCGTACAACTGAGTCTCAAGTTCACCGCGAACTGTCTTCTGGTATTTCTTGCCCTGTAGGATTTAAAAACGGTACTGACGGTAACATCAAGATTGCGTCTGATGCGATTCGCTCTGCTAGCGCTTCTCACCACTTCTTGTCTGTAACCAAATACGGTCATTCGGCGATTATTGAAACCGCTGGTAACCCTGACTGTCATATTATTTTGCGCGGTGGTAAAGAGCCAAACTATAGTGCTGATCATGTAAAAGCGATCAAAGATGAGCTGACAGCGAATGGCCTACCTGCAAAAGTTATGATTGACTTTAGTCATGCGAATAGCTCAAAGCAATTCCAACGTCAAAAAGTCGTTGCTAGCGATGTAGCTCAGCAGATGGCTAACGGTGAAGACGCTATCTTTGGTGTAATGATTGAGTCTCACCTAGTTGAAGGCCGCCAAGATTTAGTAGATGGAGTTGCGCCAACTTATGGTCAGTCGATTACTGATGCGTGTATCGGTTGGGAAGATACTGAAAATGTACTTCGTGAACTGGCAGACGCTGTTGAAGCACGTCGTAAAGCGTAAGCATTTTTGATAGATGTTTAAGCCCTTGGCTAACCGAGGGCTTTTTTATTGAATTATACAGTATGGCATACTATTATGTGTGGCCTTATCATATTTTTAGGTTAAATATAATGAAACTGTCTATCCATCATATCCTCATCGTCTGCTTTAGCGTTCTTCTTCCTACTACCGTAAGTGCAACCACATTGACCAATGAACAACTCTGTACGGCAGGTCTAGCGCTTGCCATTGATAAACAACCACGTGGAATCAATACAAAAGGGCTAGCCGGAAAACAAGTACTTCTGGCATTAAAAGATGGTAACAACGACTGGGATTATCGTTGTCACGTGAATCGTTCTTCGAAAACAATAAAACTCGAGGCGAGAGAGTCTAGACTAAATGATGCTTACCTGAAGCAGGCTATCCGTTACGATGTTTCCAACAAGGCTAGATCCGTAGAGGTAAAGATGAAACGAAGAAATGGCGGATTCAAATCAGAAAAGTATCAAGCCAGACAACTCAAAAGCTAATGCGTTTTATGACGGAAAAGGGAGCATTAAATGCTCCCTTTTAAAGTCACTCGACAATGATGTCTTTCACAGTGGGGTGTTCATGAATCGAGACAGGATCAAGTTTCAAAGTTTGCGTAGGGTAGGCAATATCAGCGTCATTTTTCTTAATAATGTCCATTACTTTTAATAAGACATCTTGCTTTACTTCATGATAGCGAGCCCAGTTTACTGTTTTGGTAAAGGTATAGATAAAAAAGTTAAGCGAAGAAGGACCAAATTTATCGAAATTCACCATCAGTGTCTGTTTGGTGTCGATATCTTTATGATTTTCTAGCATGGTTTTCACTTCATCAACAATCTGACTGACTTTGTCTCCATCGTCATAACGAAGACCAATCGTTTCATAGATTCTGCGATTAAGCATACGTGAGGGATTCTCAACGACAATGTTGCTGAAAACAGAGTTTGGAACATAGAGTGGTCTTTTATCAAAGGTACGAATAATGGTCATTCTCCAACCAATACGTTCCACTGTTCCTTCTATTGCGCGGTCTGGAGAGCGTATCCAGTCACCGACCTTAAATGGGCGGTCAAAATAAATCATCATGCCGCCAAAGAAATTAGACAGTAGGTCTTTAGCCGCAAGACCAACAATTAAGCCACCGACGCCACCAAAGGTAAGTAAGCCTGATAGACTGAGGCCTAGCGCCTGCATTACCGTCAATATGCCTATGGAGATAAAAAACAAGCGCGCTACTTTTGCTATGGCCTGAACGGTCGTCTCATCGCGTTTTTTCTGAGCCAAGACATGCTCTTCAACGTTTTGAATAAGTCGAAGAAAAATCCAGATAAAGGTTGATATAACAAGCAGTAAGTCGACCTTATTTAACCAACTCGTATCTGTGTCTGTATGAGAGGTCAGAACTAACCCAATAGATACGGTTGCAGGCCAGAGCCAAATGAGGACACTAATAGGAGACTTAACCGCTTTGATAAGTAGATCATCCCATACAAGACTGGTTCTTTGTGTCAGTGCTTCAAGTCGCCCATAGAATATTCGCCAAACAACCCAAAGAAGGAAACTACTGCCAGTGATAAGTAGTAGATTACTTAATAGATCGTAGCCAAAAGATTGAATATAGTTTTGTAGCGTATCCATAGAACTGTTCATCGCCGTTAGAAACCTTTCTATTAACTCAATGTATTTGTTCAGATCAAACAATGAGTAAATGAATCGTAATTATCGGATATTACTCAGATTAATAAGGATAGTACATGCAGAAAGTGATTTTTATTTTATGGCAACAAACCATTTTTTCAATACAAAAAGAAACGCGATACCGAGAGTAGACTGGTATCGCGTGCGTTCAACCTTTGAAAAATGAGCAACACTTGCAGCATAGGTTTATGCTGCCCACTTATTGGTCAAACAAAGCTAAGTATTGTTCATAACCTTGCTGTGCAAGCATTGATTTTGGAATAAAACGCATTGCCGCTGAGTTCATGCAGTAACGCAGTCCTGTAGGTGCGGGGCCATCTTTAAACACATGCCCAAGATGAGAATCTGCAAATCTGCTTCTTACTTCAGTTCTTGGAAAAATCATCTTATAATCAGTGTTTGTGACAATGTAACCCTCGTCTATGGGCTTAGTGAAGCTAGGCCAGCCGGTTCCCGACTTGTACTTATCAGTGGAAGAAAATAGAGGCTCTCCACTAACAACATCTACGTAGATACCATCCTCTTTGTTATCCCAATATTCATTGTTGAATGGCTTTTCTGTACCATCTTCTTGAGTAACATAGAACTGTAAGTCAGTAAGGGTCTGTTTGATTTCATTGTTATCTGGCCTGGTATAACGCTTTACCGAAGTCTTATTCATTTGGTTATCTATCATTTGGCGAAGGGTCATTGGGTTATCTTTTCTGTCTTCACCGAAAATCTCATCTAAGTATTGGTCGCGACCAGAATTGTATCGATAGTATTTGTATTTCAAGCTACTTTTTTTATAAAAATCCTGATGGTATTCCTCCGCAGGCCAGAAAGTATCAAAAGCAATCAACTCGGTAGCGAGAGGTTTTTGAAACACACCGAGTGTGTCTATCTCGGACATAAATCGCTCCGCAATCTGCTTTTGGTCGGTGTTATGGTAGAAAATAGCAGGGCGATATTGCGGCCCTCGGTCTACGAATGAGCCTTTATCATCAGTTGGATCAATATGGCGAAAGAAGTAGTCAAGAACTTGCTCGTACGAGACTTCGTCAGCATCATAGCTTACTTGAACAACTTCAATATGACCTGAGCTGCCACTCGCGACTTGTCGGTATGTCGGGTTTTGTTGTTGACCACCCGCATAACCAGATACAACTTCTGTCACGCCATGTAATTGTTCTAAATCTGATTCAGTACACCAGAAACAGCCACCCGCTAAAGTCGCGACCTCTTGATTCGCTCCTTTTGTTTTAGGTGAGTCAGCCATCCCCTTGCTCGGTACCATAAGCCAAAAAACTGGAACGGCCGCTACTAACGCAACAAGTAGTTTGGTGAAGTTCGTCATTTAAGCTCCAAATTAAGTAGTGTTTGTTATTTCTAGTAGACAGAGTGGCATGGGGAAAAATTTCAAATTGCCGTTTTATCGGTTACTATCTCAGTCCTTACAATCAGTCGGAGTGCAGAGGTTTATATGCAAGCGGAAGTGAAATGGATCGAAGGATTCAAGTTTTTAGGACAATCTCAATCTGGTCATTCCATCGTGATGGATGGCAGTGGGGGTGATACCGCACCAAGTCCGATGGAAATGGTTTTAATGGCAGCAGGTGGTTGTAGTTCAGTTGATGTGGTAGACGGATTAAAGTCAGAAAACCAAGCCGTAACATCGGTAAATGCGAAGCTAACGACAGAACGACGTGAAACAGCACCAAGAATCTTTACCGCGATTAACATTCATTTCGAAGTCAGTGGTGACAATCTTGACGAAGCCTTAGTGGCTAAGGTAACCAAAGATTCATTAGAGAAATATTGCTCGGTATGTCTCATGCTTGGTGCTGGTGTTGAAATGACTCACTCTTGGGAAATTATTTAAAGGACGACATCGGTGAAAGAAAAGGAATTCGATCAACTTATCGTTGTTCTAGGAAAGCGCCTCAACAACAATGCACTCACTCTGGAAGGAATGTCTAGAGTTGAAGAAATCTTGCGTCATGTTGGCAGCAGTGACTGTAGCTCATCGATTATTGCCTTTTGTGGTGGCGTGACGAATGGACAGTCAGTTTCTGAGGCTCGATTAATGTTTGAAGCGTTTGAAGCTGGTCTTTCATCGATGGATAATTCCAACATTGGCGCTGTTTTGCTCGAAGAGGAATCAACAAGTACGGTGGAAAACATCATTCACTTGTCAGAAGTACTCTTAGAAAGTGAATTGCTACAAAATGATGCGAAAATTGAAGTGAAGTTTGTTTCGAATGACTACCACTTGGAAAGGATGTTTACCATCCAATCCTTACTCGATGAGCAAGGTTTGCTACGCTACCTAAAATCCGAATGCCAGCGTGCAGGGTTGAATTTAACTATCTCATCTGACATAAAGTCACATTTCCCAGTACCTTATCCTCACCACTGTGTAAACGGACAGTTGTTTCTCTTGCTCGATGAACTGACGACTTACCGTGTGTATTTGGAGGGGGTTAGGGATAAGGTGTTTAGACGTCCTTTATCTGAAGTAGTCGTAAAACCGTTATCTATTGCCCATCGTGCATTAGCGCAGTTAGAAGATCTCGTTTCGCCTACATCTCATGCTGTGTTGTATGACCAACTGCCGGCCTTGAAGGCAGCAGTTGAAAGAACATCATCAACAGAGAACACCAGTGACATAGAGAACGATCTTTCTTTATTCGACACTGTATTAAACTACCTAAATCGATGTTTGGATCCTGAGCGGGACGAGAGTATTAAGTGGTGGCGATAACAGACTTCTGGTGAAAATTATCATTAAATTAGTCGATTAGTTCGACCTGTCTCCATGATGTCCTACACTCAAAGTATCTAAACTTTAGTTGGGCAAGGGAATGAGGCAACTTAACTTTTGGAATAACTTGTCGGTTCAACGCAAAATGGTTTTACTTGTGTTGTTACCGATAGTGCTGATTATTTTCTTGGCATCTCGTCAGATTTCTACCCTAAATCTCCAACTAAACAACCTTGAAAAAGTAGAAGCGTTAGTACGCTTTTCTGAAATTCTTTCCGATACACAATCACAGTCAAATTCTACGCGACTTGAAAAGGCGACTGTTGAGCTTTCCCCTGTGCTTGATTCTCTCCAACAATATGCGGCAAAAATATACGGTGTAGAAGATTTAAAGCGGATTGATAACCTTCTTGTTGATTATTTTGAAACGCTTGAATCGATTAGAGATAGCCAAGATATAACGGAGACCCATGAGCTAGTTGATTGGCAAAATGAGAGTTACAAGCAATTACTGTTGTTTGTAGAGAAAACTCCATTAACGGCTGTTATTCCACAAGTCGATGGGCACTTGGTATCTCTCGCACAGTTAGAGTGGCTAATGTTCTGGGCTGGAGAAGAAATCTGGCAGATCAATGCGTTAGTAAATGGCAATCAACTAAACAGTGAAGCTATGCTATCAGCAAGAGAGTCGATAATTAACTTAGTGCAGAGCCAGCAACTTTTTGTAGAAAGGTTTATCGCGATAAATGCGGATGAAACTCAAGTTAGTTTGCTATTGAAAGCCTTTTCTAACGCTGCTTTTGAGCAGAGCAGTGTTTTTAGAGAGCAGCTTTTAAATACCAAGAGTGCAAACGCTTTATCTGTAGCTGATATTAAGCTTGGAATGGAAGCGCTAGACTTGAGGCTCAATCTAATTCAGGGCGTGTCTCAGTCTATTGAGGTACAACTTAGAAGTGAAATTAGAGAACTTGTCTCTGGCTTTGAAAAACAAAGACTGCTGTTTTTAACACTAGTTGGCGTTCTAACCATCTTAGTGGTCGGTATTGGGATAAGTCTTGCTCATCGTGTAACTCGTAATTTGAGTTTGGTTCTATCTTACTTGGAGAATGAAAAAAGTACTGGAGACATACCGCTTACGGCTCGAATTGGCGGTAAAGACGAATTGAGCCGCTTTGCACGTGAGGTCGAAAGGTTGACGAACGAACAGCAAGAGAGTCAACGTAAGCTGCTTGAAGCTAAAAACGCAGCCGAGCATGCGAAAGAAAATGCCATCGAAGCAAGTAAAGCAAAGAGTAGTTTTTTAGCAAACATGTCACATGAAATTCGTACCCCTCTAAACGGTGTTATTGGTATTTCTGAAGTCTTGTCTGATACAGACTTGACTGCTACTCAAAAAGATTACGTTGATACGATTGAGACCTCTTCCCAGCTGCTATTAAGCCTAATCAATGACATCCTAGACTTTTCGAAGATTGAATCAGGGATGCTTCAAATCAACCCGCACTCCACTTCTATACGGGAAACGATTTATGACATCGCATCGATCGTGGCACCAAAAGTCAAAGAGAAAGGCATAGAGCTAATCGTTGATATCGACCAGAACGTTCCGTTTCGTGTTCTTGCTGATGATCATCGCATGCGTCAAGTGTTAATGAACTTTATGTCTAATGCCGTTAAATTCACTGATAAAGGTAGTGTTACCATAGGAGTACACTATCAAGGCGAGTCTAATAACATGGCGTCGTTGATGTTTGAAGTTCAGGATTCGGGTATTGGCATCGACAAAGAAAGGCAATCCAAAATCTTTGAAGCGTTTGCTCAAGAAGATGACTCTACAACGCGACAGTTTGGAGGTACGGGTCTTGGATTAGCGATCAGCACTCAATTGATTGAATTAATGGGAGGGGAAATCCGACTTGATTCAGTGAAGGGAGTAGGGAGTCGCTTTTACTTCACACTAGATTTAGCCATTGATGAAAAAGAGTATCAGCACCGCAGTCCATTACTCTTCGATGAGCTCGTTATTGTTTGTGATGCGCCGGCCTATGAACGCCGTTTACGTACTGAGCTCGACTTTTATCAGCTGAACATCGCTCGGGTTTGCCGTTCAATTCAAGAGGCTGACTTGCTCAATCCACAGAAGAAAACTTTATTAATTTATGTTGAAGGTGGAGATGTCAGTTCTGATAAGGATGAAACACGCTTTGCAGAGATCCAAGCTAACCGAACGGCAATATGTTTAATCAGACAGTTTGAAAGCTCGAATAAGGACTTTGGCAATAACATTTGCGCACTCATTACTTACCCTTTACTGGGTAATCGACTTTTGAAATCGCTCGAGGCGTGCTGTCGGACGTTAGATAAAGGGCTAGCTACTCCAAACATCGACACTTATGCTACTAAACGAGTCAAAGTCTTATTAGTTGAAGATAATATCGTGAATCAAAAAGTAGCTAGCCTGCACCTTAATAAAATGGGGCTTGAATATGATGTTGCGAACAACGGTGTAGAAGCTATTGAGCATTACAAGAAAGATACGAGCTACGCGTTTATTTTGATGGACTGTATGATGCCTATTATGGACGGATTCGAAGCGACAGAAAAAATACGCAGTTACGAATCTAATAATCATCTACCTCGGACTCCAATTATTGCTTTGACAGCTAGTGTAGTCGATGATGACATTCAGAAGTGTTTTGACTCGGGTATGGATGATTATGTTCCTAAGCCCTTCAAAGCCGAAATACTCAAAGAAAAGATCGTGTCGGCGATTGAGCTTAAAGGCGCGGTTGATAGTCCTATCGTACTCGATAACAAGATATCGATTGAACAGACGCCTAAATCTAATCCAGCACTGGCAGAAGCTCAGTCAGTGTCTGATGCTCACTCTTCTGGAAGAGTTCTGTTGGTGGAAGATAATTTAGTTAATCAGAAGGTTGCATCACTACATCTCAAAAAAGCTGGGTTTGATTACGTGATAGCGGCTGATGGCCAAGAAGCATTGGAGCTATTTATCAGTCAAGGTAAGTTCGATGTCATTTTGATGGACTGTATGATGCCAATAAAGGATGGCTTTCATGCAACACAGGATATACGCTCGTACGAGAAAGAGAATGGATTGAACCCAACGCCAATAATCGCGTTAACAGCCAGTGTGGTCGATGATGATATTCAGAAGTGTTTTGATGCAGGAATGGATGCTTATGTGCCAAAGCCTGTTCGCAGAGAAAAACTCCTACATGAAATGAACAACTATCTGTCTTAGTTTTTCTAGACCTAGTCTTTTTAACAATGGCATTGCGGGGACACATATAACGTCACGAAAGATAGCAATGCCATTGTACTATTAAATAAAGGCATACTTTGTTCGCTTTATTAGGTGAACCATCACAACGAAACACCTACTATGAGTAAACCTAAATTACGCGAGTGTTTCGATGCTACTTATCTCTATTTCAATTCTTATATTTGCTGCTTTATTGTTACCCATTATTCGTAATACAGAGAAGGGTTCCCTCGACCAATATAGTCGAGCTCTGGTGCCTGGGAGAGTGATTAAACTGTCAGAGGGTTATGTTCATTATGAATTACAAGGTGACGAATGTGGCGAGGTAGTGGTGCTGGTTCATGGTTTTTCCGCACCCTCATATATGTGGGAGAAAAACATATCTTCGCTTGTTAGTGCAGGCTACAGAGTGCTTACGTTTGATTTGTATGGACGCGGTTTCAGTGATCGACCTAATACAACCTATGATTGCCAACTATTTGTTAACCAGATAGAACAGTTAACGCAGGCAGTTGTGCCGAAGGATAAATTTCACTTGATTGGTTTGTCTATGGGAGGTGCAATAGTGTCGGGCTACACTTCAACATTCCCACACAAAGTACTGAGTGTGGGTTACATTGCACCGTTTAATCAGCCTATTGACCTTGGTTCATTGACATTACCTGTCATTGGCAAATGGCTTGGATATAGTTTCTTTATTCCGAAGCTTGCCGCCAATCAACTTAATGATTTAGTCTATCCGGAAAAACAGCCAAATTGGGAAAAGAGGTTTGCAGAGCAAATGCAATACAGAGGTTTCAGAAGAGCCATTATCGATACGGCTATTAACCTAATTTCCAAAGACCCTAGCGAAGATTATAAAGTAGTTGGGCGAAGTGGCATAAACAAATTGGTTATTTGGGGTGATCAAGACAAAGTAATACCAGTTAAAGATGCTAGCAGGGTAGTTGACATGTTGGGTGAAAAAACAACATTAGTGTTATTGAAGAATGCTGGTCACGTATTGCAGTTTGAGGCGGCTGAGCAAGTGAATGTTGCACTGTTGGAACATTTAGCTCGGAGTTAAAGTAGCAAATTGACAGCGCCAGTAAGTTACTGGCGCTTTGTTTGAATGCCTAGACTCGCTCAGCCAAATACGCATCGTAATCTGGAACTTCGATTTCAACTTCTTGCTCTAGAAGGTTGGACTCAAACAAGAAGTTGGCCGTTGCACGGTTTGTGGCGACAGGGATATTCCAAACGCTAGCGATACGCAGTAGGGCTTTAACATCAGGATCATGCGGCACCGCGTTTAGTGGGTCCCAGAAGAAAATCAGCATGTCTAATTTACCTTCAGAGATCAACGCACCGATTTGTTGGTCGCCACCCATTGGGCCACTAATCATACTTTTGATTGCTAAGCCGGTCTCTTTACTTAACATGTGGCCAGTGGTGCCAGTGGCGTACAAAAAGTGACCTTGTAACTTTTCTTTGTTCTCTTGTACCCAACGCAGCAATTCTGGTTTGTAATGGTCATGTGCGACCAATGCAATGTGTTTATGTGCTGGCATGGTACGAATGGTTTTTTGCATTTGACTCAATTCCTAAGTGTTTATCTTCCAATTCCAATAACCGAGTATTGTCACATTGATTATTGGAATTGAAAGGTATTCAGATACTTTGATGTTAATAGTTGTATTACTCAGTATCAATGAAGATAACTGATATCTGTGACAGTTAATCTCCTTGGACTGAGAAGACAGGTCGGTAGCCTGTAGGAGATAGTGATTTTTCAATCGCTAGACTCGATAAGTGTGTCGGTGAAAGTACTTCAATACTCGGTGCTTGGTCTTTTTGAAATGGAATACCTCTCAAGTAAGAAGTGGCTTGGAGCAATGAGAGGCGACCTTGTTCAACCATTTTGTCTGTTGGAGCTAGTTGAACTTTATCTCGCAGTAACCCACGGTAAACACCGTGACTGAGGTAGATGGACAAAAGCTCAATACTATCTTCTTTCCCAGAACTTCGTAGTTCACTGATTGCTGCTTCAATCGCAACAGCGCTCCCAACAATATAGGCCAGACTATCGTGGTCCTCTATAACCTTTTGAACCAAGTTACGCTGTAACTCCTTGTCATTGTCAGCCCATAGAGTTTCTACTACATTGATGTCGCTATCTTTGATAGCTTCGAGAAACCCAAGAATGACGGGCTTCGTGCCACCACTAGAGCGAGGACCAGGTAGCAATGCTACAGGGGTGTTTCCTGAGCCCTTGGGGTGTTTCTTGGCAAGATAATCTCCAACTCTGTAACCCATCCAATACCAATCAACGCCAACCACGCCTTTCACGTGTTTAGATTGTTGTTTGTCGACGACAAGGTGATTAACGGTTGCAAAAACTGGTACATCACCTGTATAGACCGATAAATCGTGTGTGAATGCGGTAGGCGAGACGGTGCCCAGTATAATGGCATCCGCATTCCATTGACGACAAGCGCTTAACTGAGCCCTTTGTTTATCAATATTAGGGTAGCCACCAGACTCTAACACTTTCAACTCTACTTTTTGCTCTTTGGCTTCTTGAACCATGCCGTAGTTAACGGATAGCCAATAGGAATCTTTGAGGTGAGGATAAATTGCACAGATCTTTTCTTGAGACGCGATGGCTTGCGAGCTAGAAATGAGCAAGGCAGCAGAGAAAATGGAATGGAATATGTTTTTTTTTGACATTGGTTAATCGTTTAGTGGCATCTCTATCTTCAACACTGCAAAATATAGCGTACTATCAAAGAGTAAAGAAGTGGATTCTGCCGGAGTGGTTAATGTTACTCGCTAAAGCCAGTATTGGCCGTAAATTATTATTCTCGTTTCTTGTTATGGCGATGTTGGTTCTGTTATCAACGGCTATCGGTGTATCAGGGTTCTCTTTTGTTGCTAAAACAGAGCGCAATGTAGTCGATACCGCTATTCCTTCAATGCTCGAAGCGCGTGAAGTATCAGAGTTGAGTACTCGTATCATCGCTTCTGTCCAAACCTTGTCTAATGCGAAAACCAAAGAACAACACCAAGAAGCCGGCAAGGTGTTATTTTCACGTTTGGAAGCGCTCCTCACTCATATAAAAACGTTAGGTTCAGACTCATTTGATTCTCAATTGCTCAACGAGCTTGAGAACTATGTCCAATCAATTATTGATAGTCTTGTCGAGCTTGGAGTTGCTGTGGAGCAATCTATTACATTGGATCAGTCTATTGATGATGAAGTCGAGCTTCTAAGAGTAAAAGCAGAAGAACTCGAGCAGCTAACGCGCACTCAGGTTCTTAACACCAGTACTATCGCCGTTGCGAACGTCACTCACATATATCGCTTACTGGAGCAAGAAAATAAAGCCGATGCCCTAGATGCGCTAGACAGTTTGGTAGAAGTCGACCTTGACTTGTCGGAACGATTACATGAGTTGCACTTATTGGCTTTTAAGACTCTAAATCAAATTGAGGAGAGTCGTACAGTTTCAGATCTCGGCCGAATTGAAGAACTGCAAAAGGACTACCAAAACAACATCAGTATTATGACAAGACGAGTCAAAGGAGTTGAAGACCCTGCTCGTTCTAAGCAAATGAGTGAGCTTTTGGCTGAACTATCTCAAGGAAAGCGCGTTTTCTCATTACTTACTCAGAAACACAATGTTAGACAACGCTCTAAAGCATTGATGCAAGAGACGCTAGAACAGTTTACGTCGTTAAACTCCACCGTGTCGAAGTTAGTCGATCAATCAAATGCGACGACCACGAAAGCGGTGGCTGAGCTATCTTCGACATTAAGCTTTGCGCAATGGACGTTAACTCTTTTATCTATTGCAGGTTTTGTCGTTGTTGTTTTGATTGTATGGCGAGTGGTTTATGTATCCGTAGTGAAACGTCTTGGTGAATACTCATCAGCACTACTTTCCATTGCTAAAGGCCAGTTAAAGGTGGATGTCACCGTCAAGGGTAATGATGAACTTGCTCATATGGGACAAGCCATCATCACCGCTCGCAATACTGCTCAGGCACTTAAGGTGGTTGCTGAGGCTGAAGCAGCGGCAAAAAGAGAGCTTCAAGAGCATAAAGAACATCTTGAAGAGATCGTGGCTGATCGAACGTTACAGCTTCAGAAGAGTAATGAACGATTAAATCAAGAAGTACTCAACCATGCCAAAGCGAGAAATGCCGCGGAGCAAGCCAACCGTGCCAAATCGGCATTCTTAGCGACAATGAGTCACGAAATACGCACTCCTATGAATGGAGTTTTAGGTACAGCAGCTTTAATGGAAGAGACACCACTAAACAACCAGCAACAGAAGTTTCTGGATGTCATTAATCGAAGTGGTCAGAACCTGCTTGCGATTCTCAATGATGTGCTCGATTACTCTAAAATAGAAGCAGGACATTTAGAAATCAGAAATAAGCCGTTTGATCTTTATCGTATGATCCAAGACTGCTATCAACTTATGCTAGGCAAAGCTTTAGAGAAGGGGCTCGACTTTAAATTTCATATCGAAAGTGACGTGTCTGACGTCTATTGTGGCGATGTCACTCGATTAAGCCAAGTGCTTAATAATCTCGTCGGTAATGCTATTAAGTTTACACCTTCGGGCCAAGTGGATATATACGTCTCTCTCGATCCAGATGACGAAACGTGTGTCATGATTGAAGTCTCAGATACAGGAGTTGGTATCAGTCCTGAGGATCAGCTCAATCTGTTTGACGCATTTACTCAAGCTGAAAATGGGTATTCAACTGCGGGCGGCACTGGGCTTGGCTTAGCGATCAGCCAAAAATTGGTCAAAGCGATGAATGGGGCAGTTTACGTTGACTCCTACTTAGAAGAAGGTAGCCGCTTTTGGTTTGTTGTTCCACTGGAGCAATGCACTATAGATAAACAAGAAATAATCCAACCGCTTGGTATCACTAAAACGGTAAATGGCCGCATCCTGTTGATTGAAGATAATGCGGTTAACGCAATGGTGGCTGAAGGCTTTTTAATGAATATGGGACACCATGTCATTTGCGCTGAAAGTGGCCATGATGCAAAACATATTTTTTCTCATAACGACTTTGATATCGTCCTAGTTGATATCAACCTTCCTGACTGCAATGGCGTTGACCTAATGCATCAACTTCGTGAAATCGAAGATTCTCAAGCACAAAAACATCATGCGCCTATGATCGCCGTTTCTGCTCACGTATTTAGTGAGGAAGTTGAGAGCTACTTAGAAGCAGGTTTTGATGGCTACCTTCCGAAACCCGTAGATAGAGAAGCGTTAAAAGAGATGATACAAACGAAGTTAAAAGGCCGCGATTTCGAAATGAAAAATGAAGAACATGTAATTTCTACTCATGAAGAACCTGCTATTGAACAAACGGGTATTATCGATCCTAGTGTTATTGAGGCAGACATCAAAGTGCTAGGAATCGAAAGAATGGCCAAGATTGTAGACGCATTTACTCGTACAAGTGAGCAGACATTACACGAGTTAGAACAAGCCGCACAAATTGATAATGCTAAAGATATTAAGGCGTTAGCCCACAAAATGAAGGGCTCTGCAGGCTCTCTTGGCTTAAGTAGACTTTTTGAAATCTGTTTATCCATCGAATCTTCAGAAGATCAACTTGGACGATATTTAGAACTGCTGGAACCTTTGGTTGCGGCTCAGAGAATGTCCGTAGACTCACTGATAGCAGTACTGGATAAGTATACAGGTTGAACCAAAAGGTGACTACTTGCTGATATTGACTTATAATTGACGTAATATCATGTCATTAATTTGTCGAGGTGCCAATGTTGAGTTTACAACGTGAAGGGTTAGAAGATCCCAAACTATGGGCCAACGCGTTTTACACGACAGTTGATCATATCGCTTTATTTGTGGACTTACCTGTTCAGTCATTAAAACGAGTGGACCGCATAAAGCAAGCGAGAATTCAAACCCGTCTTATAGAAGTCCATGCACTGTTAAGAAGGGTTCAGCCTTGGTTTTCGAGTGAGCAAGCGGCTTGGTCATGGTTTATTGGAGAACCGATCGCTTCGTTTGGCAGATTGACGCCTTCGGAGGTCATTAAGCAGTATAAAGCTGACGGTGTAGCCGCATTGAACGATTATATTACAGCAAAAGAGATGGGTTCTTTTGAGTGATGTTAAGTCAAACCAATCCACTGATATCCACTCTGCTTTCTGCCCCTTTAACTAGGTTTCAAGGTGTTTGTTATCGAATGCACAACCCGGTTTGGGCATGGTCTCCACTGAGTACTGAAGGAGCTTCGCGTGTGGGGGGGCGATTCAATCCCAAGGGGTCGCCCGCACTGTACTTAAGTTTGAAGCCGGAAACGTGTATTGCCGAGGTAGCAGGTGGCGCATCGACACGTTTGCTCGACCCGATGACGTTATGTTCATACCATATCGACATAAATGGTGTACTCGACTTACGTTTATATTATCAAGAGTTCTCTCCAGGCTGGCGACTTGAGCTTTTGAAGAAAAAACAGCCTTTGGGTTGGGTTCTATACCAAGCACTTCAACGACGTCCTGAGGTAAAGGCACTATTAGTACCTAGCTATCAAATGGTAGGCGAGTATAACTTGGTAGCTATCCGTTGGGAGGATGGTGAAATCACCTTATATGACCCGGATGAGCGCCTCGCCGCCGTGTATGGTAAGCAGCTCATAATTAAATCATAAAATAAAAAAAGGGCTCAAATGAGCCCTTTATTAGATCGTCCTTGATGATTTACCGTTCATCTTCATAGAAGGTGCGATGTTCAATCGCATAGGGGTCTTCATCAAGTCCTCTGTTTGAGAGTCCTCTCAAATGTTCAAGTTGGTGTTCCAACATATTCACGGCCTCGTAGTCGCCGTCTGAACAGGCAACATATATCTGTTGCTCGATGGCTTCAATGCTATCTTTAATGCTCATCATACACCTCCTAAGAGTTCCGGAGAGCACCTATCTGTTCTCAAATCGATTATAGTCCAAAAGACCAAATTCGATAGGCTGGGTGCGTTGGTAAAACTCATGAACGCGGTCGCTAAAACCCCAAAATTCTTTGCTACTACGTCTAACTGCATAATTGTCGAGCAGTTTTATGTAGCTCTGTTCATCCTGAATATTTTTAAGGTCGTTAACGAAATTTTTAATTTCGCGTTCTTTGAGAGTTAGGTACGCAGCAGGGTAGCTGCCGATCACTCCACGCACAAATGTGAGACTGTCATTCTTGTAATCGCGGTTGGCTTCTTCTGAAAATAAGCTCGAAATATTTATGTGAGCATTATTGTGTAGTAGCGTAAATAACTGTGCATTACCTGACTCGGTTTCTATCATCACCATAATAATCTGCGGTACGGATTTAAGCCCTTCACCTGTGATGCTATCGATTTGCTGAAGCAAGGCCTCATTTTCTGCTGAAAGACCTGTGTTGACGATCTTAAATCGGTCATGCAGCACTGGCTCAAGTTTGGCTTCAATCTTGTCAAATAGCTCAGATTTGTAATCTGTAGTTAAGTAAAGCTCTTGAGTCGGTTGACTAAATGGTTTGATGTTTCGTTGTAAGAACGCACTAAATTGCGGACTTTGGTCTTGATACCAACTGCTGAACTCTTCATGTCTAACTGTATTTGGTAGCAGTGCCAAGAAGTTACTTTCTCCTTCCATACGCAAGAAGTCCATAAACATACGAGTGATAAGTTGATGGCCAAAGTTCCCATAAACATCAAAGCCTGCAACGAGTAGGTAATGAATACGCTCAAGCAACGCATAGTCTAGGATCCATGCCGTTTTGGGTTTAGTGCCAACTAGCCCTTGAACAACCGATGCGCTGTCGAAATGCCTAAAGACGGTTAGCGCAGCATTTGGGTTCTCGCCATCCCCGGTCCAAAGTACGTCGGTAGTCAGATGCTTTCCACCCTTAAACCACGTGTTCATAAACTCAGATTTAGCCTCAAGGTATCGAGCCTGTTGATTCGAATACTTGACCCAGTTAGTGATTGGAACGGTATTGCTTTCTAGCTCGCTAGGGAGCTTTAAGTTGTCAGCTTGATCTTGATAAAATTGGTTTACCGCGGGTATATCGGATTTCTCTGGATCTAAAAAGAACACCCAGAAACGATCGTTAATTACATTAAGCGCTAACTGACCGCGACAAACAGGCCCCTTGATATACGCCATAATTGTGTTTTGTGCGTTGTCTAACATAAAGCTAAAACGCGCTTTCACAGGTATGTCCTTGAAAGCCGTCATAGGGTTCGCTGCTATATTGATATCGTAGCTTGGCAAGGACTGAACGACATAATCCGGTTCAATAAACCATTCATACCATTGTTCCAATTTCTGATCGTTAAGTGCAAACGGCATATGGGTTTTATCAACAATGGTGCTTCGAACGGGAACAAGACGATAGTAGACACGGTCCACGCCCGGAGCGTCATAAGGTCTTCTGGTGACGATACGTTTTAATTGTTCTCCTGGAGGCGTAGCTGAGCGAACAATGGTGAAAAATCGACGTTGAGACTCAATCTCTGAAAAATACAAGTGAGACAAATACAAATGTTCATATATATAGCGAGCGGCAAGTTGGTTTTTGCGAGCACTTTTGTTTAATAACACTTCATACTTGTCGACCATCATTTGTTCTTCTGAGTTCAGCGGGATAGGCGCATTCATTTTTGCTCCCGCACTTAACCAAGCAATCAGCGTTTGATACTCCGATGGTTCCAAATTAGGCATACCAAAAGGCATTCCCCAAAGCGGATAATCTGATTCATAAGCGTCATATTCTTCAATAGTCGGGCAAACTTGAGTACGATCAATAGAGAAATCAAAACCTTCAAGTTGTGCCGTTTCCGGAAGAGGATGTCTGGCTTTTTGAGTGATCATTCGAGAGACCAACCCAGCGTCCAAGTTACCAGCTAATGTCTGCTGACGTTCGTTCAAAACAGGAAAGAAACCGAGTTCACGCCACTCAGAGGTATTTTGTGCGTCTTCAAACAATCGCGTTGGTTGAGACGCCGTTAGGCGAGTGCCTTGATATACCATTTCTTTACTAGCACCTCGGTCTATTCCATCGACAGAAGACAGTTTTAACTGACAAGGAGCGTCATAACATGCATGACATACGACACAGCGATTATCGATAATAGGTTTAACTTCAGTAAGAAAGTAATCTGCGGTGGGTGAGGTTGGGGTAACGGTTCTTTCCCGGACTTCTGGTTTTCCAAATAGCTGGTCATAGTTTAGGCCGGCGTAAGTAGCACAACCAGAAAACACCAGTACGAGTAAATAAAGGACAATACTTTTCGTTTTCATCATTAGCTCTCAATGCTACGCAAATTGCGTTCAAATTCCTTGTTATGCATAGTGCTAATTTTTGTTAATAAATCAATATTTTTCCAACGTTTAACAAAAAAAAGGCCCAACGGAACGTTGAGCCTTGATGAAACAATATTAGATAGAGCTGTTAAGCCGCTGAAAGTTGCGTCGCTTTTTGCTCTGAAATTGGTTTAGTGATGAAAGACAGAACCACACAAACGCCCATCATTGCAGCTGAAATTGTGTAGGCCAGGTTATAACCGCCGCCGTGAGTCATTGAGTAACCAACGATTGCTGCACCGATTGCACCGCCAATACCCCAAGAGGTGTAAAGTACGCCGTAATTAGTACCGTAGTTCTTAAGACCGTAATATTCCGCAGTTAGAGAAGGAAATACAGCTAGAAGCGTACCGTAACCAACTGCAGCAACAGCGGTACCGATAATTAGCATGAATTCGCTAGTGAAAGTCGAAAACATCACCATGTTTACGCCTTGTAAGATAAACGCAAGCATCAGCGTACGAACGCCACCAATTTTATCCGATAGGATACCCGCTGCAATACGACCACCAGAGTTGAAAATAGCCAGTAATGAAGCTAGGTAAACAGCATTTGGTAAGTTAGCTTGAACACTCGCGATATTTGTGATGTTACCAATGATCATCAAGCCGGCTGCCGCTGCAAATGCATACATGATCCAAAGCGAGTAAAATTGAGGTGTTTTAAGCATCGCTTTCCAACTAATATCGGTCGCCTTTTTCACCTGAACTGGTGCTTTGCCTGCTTTTACTTTTGGTTCTTCAGGAATGTAACCTGCTGGTGGGTTATTAATAGTAGCAGCAAGTGGAACCGCAATGATTAGGACACCAACACCTAGAACCATAAACGCAGAACTGATCCCCATTTGTCCAATCAGAGATGAAGTCAAAGGTGCCAGGTAAACCGCCGCTAAACCGAACCCAGCGGCGATTAAGCCATTAACCATACCTTTTTTGGAAGGGTGGAACCACTTCATCGCAGATGGAGAAAGACAAGCGTAGCCAAAACCGATACCTGCGCCAGTGATAACACCAAAGGTAATATTTAGCATTAAAACTGATTGAGCAAAGCTTGACGCGATCATGCCTAAGCCAGTTAATGCTGCACCTAAAATTAGGATGTTACGTGGACCCATACGGTCTTGAAGAATACCCGCAACTAAAAGACAGATAGAGAAGGTGATGGTTGCAATAGCATAAGGTGAAGATGCATCAGCAGCACTCCAGCCCCATTCGCTAACTAACGCTTTATTGAAGACACTCCAAGCATATAGGATGCCAAGACAAAGGTTGATACAGAATCCTGCAATTAGGATTCGCATAGCTTTATCAATCTTGCTCATTTTGGTTCTCTGATATTTCGAACAATGTTCGGGGGGTTAAAAATTCAAATTAAGTTTGCGTTTATCAACATATGTCGCAAATGAGCGCGGATTATAACCAATAAAACTGTGATTGGAATCGATTTCTTTGAATTAGTTCAAAGAAACTCACTCATGTAAAATAAGTTACGCTTTCAGGTTAATATTTTGTTTCATCGAAAGTATTCCCGGTGCTGTTCACAGAAATCTAAATTAATCCGAATTCTCTTGTATGTAATTTATTTGTTAATTCAGTTGCAGTTAACGTAGGTAAAATACGTAACATACTGTAAATAAGGGAGAACAAAGGTAAGTTATGTTAGCTACTTGTTACAACAAAAATGGTGTCGATTTAAACTAGTAAATTGCGTAAAAAACGTGCTTGAATTTCGATAAAATAACACAGACAATACATGTAAAATGAGTTTGCATATTTGAAAAATGGATATTTCAAACACTATTTTTCTATTTTGTTGAGGTAACTTATGTTCATGACTAAGATTTTAATGTTGCTTGGTGTTTCACTTGGAGCAGGTTATGCGGCAGCTGATCACCTTCACTCATACCTTTTAGGCTTATCTATTGCATCACTAGCAGTAGGGGCATGTTACATGATTGCTTTTGCAAGTACTCGATTCCCTCAATTTGCAATGGGCTTGTTGTTGTTAGGTACGATGGCCAAATTGACCGTTACTGTAGTTGGTGTTGGCCTCAGTATCTCAAACGATCTGATCACATCGCCTATTGTTTTTGCGCTTTCATATCTGTTCTACATTATTGCAGTAAGTTATCTGTGGTTTAGCTATAGAGATAGCATTACGCCTACACCTAAAGTAATGAAGTCATCGTTGGCTTAAAGATATCATTCAAAGTTATCTAAAAAAGGAAGGTTTACCTTCCTTTTTTTGTGCCTAAAATCCCATATAAAACAGAATGCACACTGTAGTGTAAATCAATGTAAAGATGAAAATAATTGCCACTAACGCAAGTGGAAATGATAGTAATTCGTATTTATATTTGTAATAATCAACGTCCTTGATGTGATTCGAACAGATATAAAGAAGGAACTATGAAACTTAAACTGTCGATTATCGCTAGCTCAGTGGTGCTAGCACTTTCTTCAAACGCTTTCGCGGAGAATGATGTTTCCTCATTGAATGAGGTCGTTGTGACAGGCTCTCGTGCTGAGAAAACTGATCAAGACAAAACGCGTTCTGTAGCTAAAGTGGACTTAGAAAAACTCGATGAAATCCAACCTAATTCCGTCGCCGAAGCTATAAAGTATGAACCTAACGTGTCCGTAGTAGGTGCAAATGTACCTGGTAATCAATCTATCAATATCCGAGGATTGAGTGGTAACAAAGTCTTGCAAGTAATTGATGGCAACCGTCAAAACATGCAGTACGGCCATCGACCTACTTACTTTTTAGATCCATCTCTTTTAGGTAGCGTTGAAGTTGTGAAAGGCCCAATCAGTTCGTTATACGGGTCTGGTGCTATAGGTGGCGTAGTAGTACAGAATACCCTGAGCGCTGACGATATCGTTGAAGAAAACGGTTTAGGTGGTCGCGTAAAAGTTGGTTACCAAGACAATGGTGATGTTTGGACAAATACCGCGGCTTTAGCTAACAAAAACGACAACATTGATTGGATTCTCGCTGGTAGCTACAAAGACAGTGGTTACATGAAACAAGGTGATGGTTCTACACTTTACGGTACTGAGGCTACTAACAAAACGGGCCTTGCTAAGTTTAACTGGCAAATCAACGAAGCACACAAACTTGGATTTAACCTCCGTTATGCTGATTTAGATGGTCGCCCACCTGTAGTAGGTGACTCTAGTGGCCAACTTAATGATCCTGATGGCTTGATTAGTCGCCGCACTAAAGATCAATCCTATGGCGTCAACTACGCATTTAACCCTAATAATCCTTGGGTTAACCTAGAAGCCTCCCTATATAGAAATGATACTAAGATCACCGAAAACGACCCCTCTATAGCTGGTGAAGATATATCTCAAGTAAACACCACAGGGTTCAATCTAACGAACCAATCTGAATCAGGGAAATTGAAGTTATTTACCGGAGTCGATGGTTATTTAGATGAGCTAGATGCAACGCGAGCAGCATCAGTTTCAGGAAGACCTGAATTACCTAAAGATGCACAAACTTCAGTAATTGGAGCGTTTGGCTACATCAATTACCAAATTGTGGAATCATTAGTCGCTGACTTGGGCGTCAGATACGATTCTTTCACATCTAAAGCTCAAGGCTATGACGATAATAACCAGTCGGCATGGTCACCATCTGTAGGTTTGTTGTGGCAAGCTAAGCAGTGGATGGCCTGGTCGATTAGATATGACGAAGCGTTCCGAGCGCCTGATACATCAGAGCTTTATATGAGTGGAACACACTTTGCCTTTGGACCTGGTGGTCCTAGCAACATCTTTGTTCCAAACCCAGAATTGAACCCAGAGAAATCTCACAACATCGAGCTTAAGGGACAATTTAACTTTGAAAATGTATTTGCTGATGACTCTTTAGACATAACAGCAGCTGCATTCCAAAACAAAGTTAAAGACTTTATCAACTTAGATGTAGACATGACACCTTCTAGCTCGTGTGGTATTGGTGGTTCGCTTGAGGGGTGTGCAGGTACAAGTAGATCGAGCAATATCGATAACGCAGAACTTACCGGTTATGAAGTAGCAGCGGACTATCGTTGGCAGCAACTATTGGTCGGTTTATCTTATGGTCAAACTCGTGGTAAAGATACCGATACTGATGAATGGATTACTAACATTCCGGCGGATAAATGGGTTGCACATTTACAATATGGTTTTTGGAATATCGATACCAAAATCGGTACTAGGGCTACTTTCGTAAGTGCACAGGATCGAGTTCCAACAGGTTACACCGAGGGGCCATTTGACTCTTACCAACTTGTTGACTTTTATGCATCTTGGGAACCTACAAGCAACCTCGAAGGGCTAAAGGTTGATTTATCTTTAATTAATGCCTTTGATGAAAATTACAGAACAGCATGGACGCAAGTATATCAACCAGGTCGTTCTGTTCGCTTAAATGCTCAATATACATTTTAATATGCTCAGATTTTAAAATGCTATAACGTAGAAAAGCGGCTTCTAAATGAAGTCGCTTTTTTTATTCGCGCTAGGTTGTATTATATATTTATCTGTTTCATTGATAAGGAAGTTAAGTGCATAACCCCATAACACTAGAGGCTCTTCATATTCTTGACGCTATAGAAAGAAGAGGGTCGTTTGCTGCAGCTGCATCAGAACTCGATAAAGCAACGTCATCCCTGAGCTATCAGATTCAAAAACTTGAACAAGATTTAGATATTATGATCTTTGACCGTTCGGGCCACAAAGCATCTTTAACGGATGCAGGAAAGCTTATTCTAGAGAGAGGACGAGTCATACTCCAAGCTACAGAGAATATGGTCAATGAGGCTCGTTTGCTCGCAAATGGATGGGAGCTTGACCTTACGATTGCATACGACAGCATTATTCCTGTTGGCAATTTTTTTGATTTAGTTGATAAACTTGGCATGGTGAGCAAAACCAGAATCAAACTAGAGGAAGAGGTATTAGCGGGCTGTTGGGAGTCATTAAATGAAGACCGTTGCGCTTTGTTGGTGTGTCCTCAACCTGAAGTTGTGCCTCAAGGGGTGAAAACACAAATACTCGGCCCTATGTCAATGACTTGGGTCGCTGCAACTGATCATTATGTACATAAACGCAGTGGTGTTTTTGACAGTAGTGCTCGAGAAAAATATCGAGTCATTGCTATCGCTGATACTGCGAGAGAGCAACCTGCATTAAGTGTTAATATTCTAGAGAAGCAACCTCGTCTTACCGTATCAAACTTAGTGACTAAAATAGATGCATTGGTAAAAGGGCTTGGGATTGGGACCTTACCAACACAAGTAGCTGATACTTTGATCAAAGAAGGTAAGCTCAAACGAATCAAAGACACCGATGAAGCGACCATAGATATCGTTATGGCTTGGAAAAGAAACAATATTGGAGAGGCCAAGTCCTGGTGTATACGCCATTTAGCCAACACTTGGGATCTACAATAATTGCTCAAATCATCGATTTAATACTAAAACCATATCTGCCACACCATCTTCGAATTGTACGTCTAGCTCAAAACCCAATTTTTGGGCTAGCGTCAGCATCCCGCGGTTTGTTGGCATGGTCATTCCAGAGATCTGTCTGGTGTTCTTACTTTTACAATAATCAATAATTTTATTCATTAATACACGCCCAAGCCCTTTGCCTTTCAAATCAGAACGTATCAAGATGGCGAACTCGGCGTCAGAATTATCGGGGGTAACTAAAACTCGAGAGACTCCTATGATGTGTGGATTAGCGTAACTAAGGTCGACAGCAACAAATGCCATTTCACGGTCGTAATCGATTTGAGTTAAGTTTGCTAACGCCTCATGGTTAAACTCACCGACATCTGAGAAAAAACGCTTATAAAGGTCTTCTTTGGTGACGTTATTAATGAAATCTGCATGAAAAGGTTCATCCTCAGGTCGAATAGGGCGCAACGAAATTTTTGAGCCATCTTTCAAAGTTATGAGCTCCTCCATCTCGGTAGGATACGGCCTGATTGCAAGCCGAGCTTGAGGTTCTCCCTCGTAGCCTTTTATTACCACTGAAGCATCTAATATAGTGATGTCATCACCATTCAAAAGGAGTGGGTGGATATCTAATTCGTGTATCTCAGGGCAAGCAACAATAATTTGTGAAATTTTCACCAAAAATTGCGCTAAGTTTCCAAGATTTACCGGATTAGGAGATTGCTGGAATCTTAACGTTCCTTTGTTAATTGCATTAATAATTAAGTAACGAGCTAGAGCCATATTGACTGGTGGCAATGCGGTGACCGCTTCTTTTTCAATTTTCCAGTCTGAACCACCTTGGCCTAGAAAGATTGCTGGCCCGAACGTAGCATCAGTGATCACTTTGACGCGAATCTCTTGACCACCTGCAATCTTAGCCATTTGTTGTACCGTCAATCCTTCAATCCTTGCTTCGGGATAGGAGAGCTTGGTGCGGTCGAGTATTGACTGTGCCGCGCTACTGACTTCATTGGCATCTCTCAAGTTTAACATGACGCCATGTATATCAGACTTGTGAGCAATATCAGGAGAACGAAGCTTTACTGTGACAGGGTAACCTATATTTTCTGCTAGATGTATCGCCTCTGTTGGGTCATGAGCCAACCAAGTGGGAAGAGTAGGAAGCTCAAATAAATCAAATAGTTGTTCGCAGATATGAGATTCAAGTTGCGTGAATTCTTTATCTTCGGATATGGATTCAACATGGGATGCGAGCCATTCGTGAGCTTTAGAAAGCTGCTCTGTGGTATACGAGTCTGTCGTTGTTGGTGTTTCCATTAATTGCCATTGATTTCGTCGGTATTCGACCAAATGCATGAAGGCCGTGACTGCGCTCTCAGGCGTTCTGTATGTTGGTATACCATGATTGGTAAATAGAAGGCGGGCGTCTTTAGCTGTCGCTTCTCCAGACCAGTTCGTCAAAACATTAAATCGTTTAGATTTGGGGTGTTTTTGGATCGTTTCAATGAGCTCCGCAGCCGTTTGCTGCGAATCTGCTGTGGCAGATGGGCTATGCATGATTAGAATAGCATCCACATCATCACTGTCTAAGACTATGCTCAGTGCGTCACAGTATCTTTTCGCGGTTGCATCACCGACAAGGTCGATAGGGTTCCCATTGGACCAAGTATCAGGTAGAACCTTAGACAGTCTAGATATTGTGTCATCAGAAAGTTGGGCGATACTGCCGCCTCGATCGGTTAACGTATCCAAAGCCATGTTTGCTGGGCCAATTCCGTTGGTTATTACAGCCAGTCTTTCTCCACGGAGTGGGACGGAATGTGTTAACGTTTCTACTGCTGCGAATAGTTCGTGTGTGTTATTTACCCTAAGCATACCGGCGCGCTGAATCGCCGAGTCGTAAACGATATCAAATGAGTTGGATTCATTGCCTTTGACTAAATTAGTCAGATTGTTTCTACCTGCCTTTAACACCAGAATCCGACGGTTACGCGATGCCGCACGCGCTGCCGACATAAAACGGCGAGCATCGCGAATAGAGTCTACATACAAGAGAATGGATTCGGTCTTACTGTCTCGAGCTAGGTAATCAAGTAACTCATCGAAATCCACATCCAATCCAGAACCAATGGATAAGAACGCTGAAAAACCTATGCTCTTATCATTGGCCCAGTCAAGTATAGTAGTACAAACCGCTGATGATTGAGATATGAACGCTAGTTTACCTGGCTTACAGTTAACAGGAGAAAATGAGGCATTGAAGTTTTGCCAAGGTAAAAGGATGCCAAGGCTATTTGGACCTAATATACGCATGCCAGACTGCTGCGCTATCTGAAGGCATTTTTGTTCTATCGTTGTCGCATCATCAAACGGACGACTCATATCTGATGCCATTACGATAACGGTTTTAACGCCAGAAATCGCAAGATCATTGAATAAATCTACGTTTCGCTCGCCTTTAGTGCACAAGATAGCTACGTCTGGTTTTAGCGGAAGTTCACTCACTGCGCGATAGCAGAGTATGCCGTTAACAGATTTATATCGAGGATGAACGGGCAAAATCGTACCTTGATAACCTCCCAAGAGAAGGTTTTTAATCACTACGCTACCTGCTCGATGAGGCTTTATCGATGCGCCGATAACAGCAATAGAAGATGGCTTGAAAAGAGTGTCTAACGACATGGTTTACCTCTACAACAGTAAAAGACGACAGTGACCTACAAATGATCCTTATGAGACGTAACTATAGTAGTCTAGGAAGGCATCACTTAGACACTGTTGGCTCCTAAAATTAGACATAACATATTGCTGTACCTCAATTATTGTGTAACATGTCACAGGAAGAAAGGACAGGTGCTGTGAATCTTTGATTCAAGAGAGTTCTGTCTGCATGATTTAGGGAATTATTAACTCAGGCAGTAATAAAATGAAAAAAGTCGTTATTTTAAGTTTAGTTTCATTATTAGCAGCGTGTTCTTCTAGTGAGTATACAACCGAGGTGAAATCTGAAAGTTATCGCGAGGATTACACACCCGTAGAAACAACGACAGTTGCTCCTGTTGCTGTAGCGGCTACACAAACAGAAGATGTTAAGAAAGAGCCAGCGGCACAGAAAGCCCCCGTGCAAGAGCAAAAAGTGGCTGCAACTACCACGACAACGACCCAAACACAGCCTGCTAAAAATGATGTAGTAAAAATCGTACCACCATCAAAAAAACAAGCTGAGCAAGATTTCCGTTTTGGCTACACAATTCAAGTAGTTGCCGTTGGCAGCCAAGCCAAAGTTGCAACTTTTTCGGATAAACTACCAAAGAACGGCCAGCCAATTTGGCAAAACTACAAGGTAGTAAACGGAACGAAATGGTATTCAATCCTCTTCGGTGACTATGCAACGAAGCAACAAGCGAAGGAAGCTATCGCGACACTGCCAAATGAGTTTAAAAACCTTAAGCCGTTCGTACGTAGCATCGACCAAATCAAGAAGTCGGAATATCCGACATTGAGCAAGCTGAACTAATTGATACTCATACTGTTATAACGCGTTCAATCCAAAATTGAGCGCGTTTTTGTATGTATTATGTGCAGACAGTAACTATGGTGGCAGATTTAACAGATTTAGAACTGAATGTTGTTTCTCGATCGTTTATCATTTAGTGAAAGCAATTTAAGGACAAGCTTAAGATGTCAGAACTCAATATTCTTCTTCTATGTGGTGGTGGCTCTGCTGAGCACGAGGTGTCTCTCGTTTCAGCAAACTTTCTTGAAAGCCAACTCAAACTCAATCCTAGATTCAATGTTACGCGGGTTGAAATAACTCAAGAGGGCTGGAAGTGCAGTGATGGTCATTTAGTTGTCTTAGACCTTAATCAAAAAGCCCTTGTTAATGATCAGCAAACTCTGCACATCGATTACGTTGTTCCTTGTATTCACGGTTTCCCTGGTGAAACCGGCGATATTCAATCTCTTTTTGAGATGGCAGGTATTCCGTATTTGGGCTGTGGCCCTGAAGCTAGTAGCAATAGCTTTAACAAAATCACATCGAAGTTGTGGTATGACACATTAGACATACCTAATACACCTTATCTATTCCTTACCGACAACGATAAAGAAGCTCACGCGAGAGCTACTCAAGCTTTTGAAAAGTGGGGAAAAGTATTTGTAAAAGCCGCAAAGCAGGGGTCTTCTGTGGGATGTTACAGTGTAACTGAAATCGAACAGTTGGAGGCCAGTATTGATGCAGCTTTTGGTTATTCGGATCAAGTTGTTATAGAGCAGTCAGTAAAACCAAGAGAGCTGGAGGTCGCGGCTTACGAGTACAAAGGGAAATTGCACATTACCAAGCCTGGTGAAATTATCGCTCCTGATGGTGCGTTTTATACTTATGATGAAAAGTACAGTTCAGACAGTCATTCAACTACAACAGTAGAAGCGAGTGACCTAACAGACGAGCAGTTAAACATTATTCATACCAGTGCAGTCAAAGTATTCACGCAAATGAAGCTCAGACACCTATCAAGAATTGATTTCTTTTTGACCGAAGACAACAAGATTTACCTAAACGAAGTTAACACCTTTCCAGGTATGACACCGATTTCTATGTTTCCGAAGATGGTTGAGCATTCTGGTCTTGAGTTCTCAGAGTTTTTGTCCGACTGCATTGAATCTTCATTCCGTTAATCATAGTTATTGTCGTCTTTAAACTTTGCTTTTTCCTTTTCGGATAGTGTCCGCTTGCCGCTATATTGTAGTGGCATAGCGGGGCTAGCCCATCGACCAAATTCTTGAATTTCTTTTATTTTAAGACCGTCCTGAGCCAACTTTTTAACAGCACCTACACGACACGATTGGGAAGAAAATTTAACTTCAAACGGTAGTTCTAGTATGTCGCTGGCCTGACGTAAGATTCGAAAAATCGAAGAATCATTCAGTTCGTTGTCCTTAATGTTGCCGTGTCGGTCAATACCGGTAAATATAGTAGTGCAGGGTGTTAGTTCGAGCCATCGTAATAAAATGGTACTTGATTCATTGCTTAATTGGTAAACTGCGCTATCAATCTCCACGAGACACTCATCGTATTCGTTAAGCTTTACATTCATTCGAGATAGTTGACGTAAATCTCGCCGTTTTAATGCGCATTCAAACATCACGCTATATATAGCCAAGTCTCTAATATCTTTCGGAGATTGACTACGTTCAAGTTTTAACCTTAACTGTTTGAGGTGTTCCTGTGTTAATGCTTGAGTTTCTGAGACAGAATCAATGCCTAAAACTCTTATATTTTCAATAATTAAGCCAATTTCTCTCGATTTGACAGGATCTTTAAAATCGAATAAATAGTGGATTAATGATATCGTTACGACGTAACGTTTTATTGTTGAATACTTTCTTGTTCGTCGTTCACGCTCGATAAACGCTTTTATAGTGGCGACGGAAGCTGGAAGCGATGGGTAGTGAGAACTGAGACAAAAGTCATTGAACAAATTCCAATCTTTGGTCATCGCGATGACGGAATTTTTAGAATAGCGATAGGAAGTTAGTTCATCAAAGGTACTTGTATCTATAGAACCTCTAAGTTTCGCTAAGTATCTATCAATTTGTTTTGTTTCTGTGATTCTGGGTATGTCTTTTTTCATACTAATGCACTATAACTCGATTGATTGGTTTAGAATAACTGATACCATGTGAAACACAATGTAAAGCATCAACGTACACAATAAGAGATAGATCTTTATGGCTCTAGCGAGTTATCGTGGGTTTACCCTCAAATCCATTGGTACAACAAACCAAGTTTGGAAAGTAACCATTAAAAACAGAGAGTTACAAGGCTCTTTACCTGCGGTTAAAAAAAGCATTGATTGGTGGTGTGATACAGCGTCTATCATAGATCCATCACAGCTGACGCAAGCTGCAACTGAACGCGCGAGCGGGTCTGCTGGCACACAAGAAAATTTTCATGGGTTTACTATAAAGAATGATACAGGTGCAAATAATGCCTGGTACTGTATGTTTAATGGTAAACTTATCAAAGGTGGTAAGCTTGCAATTCAACGACACATTGAAGCTTATCTAATCGCAAAGAAGAAAGCAGAACAGACTAAGAACTAACATGACTCTTGTATATTCAACAGAAACTGGACGCATTAAAGAAGAAAAGCAAAAACCGGAACGTCCAAAAGGCGATGGTATCGTTAGAATTCAAAAACAGACTAAATAAAGGACGCAAAGGTAAAGGTGTTTCAATTGTCACTGGCTTGGACTTAGAGGATGCTGCGCTAAAACTCATTGCAGCGGAACTGAAAAAAGTTTGTGGTTGTGGTGGTTCTGTCAAAGACGGCAACATCGAAATACAAGGTGATGCAAGAGACAAAATAAAAGCCGCATTAGAGAAAAAAGGATATACCGTCAAACTTGCGGGCGGTTAATCCAATAGCGTACAAGCCAGCATAATAATGCTGGCTTTTTTGAGCCTAATAGACACAGAGTTAAACGTAGATTAACTCATGTGATTATTAGGTATTTTATGGTAAATGTCGATTATGGTTAAATCGGGACTAAAACAAGATAGTAGAGCGGGTTCAAGGTAAGGATTTTAAACTCATACATCTTGTATTTAACATAAGATAGATAATACGCACTCATCATGAGGTATATATAACGACGTATTAAGGCCTTTGACAACTACCTAAAAACTATCTTCTATGATTCTAGAGTTTCAATTAACACTCTAGCTATCTAAGGCCTGACAACGAGTTTGTATAAATCCTTAAGAACATGTTCCTTTCTTAAAAACGAAACCTCACGTTATAGAAACATAATGACGCTAAAAAAAGCCACTTGAATGTTGGGGAGTTCAAGTGGCATCCAAAAACACCTGACGGCGTATGTGCAAATATTTTTGATTAATGTTCCCAACTAAAAGCAGCATCACTTTGAAGGAACCTAGATAACCTACCTTAAACTTCTCTCCTTACATAATAACGTTTTAACACGAAACCACATTTATGTTTTGTTATGCACCGTACTGGTTGTTGTTCTAGTTTAGTCTTTTTGGATCGTTGACTTTAACCTTGGAGCAACCTTTATGGTTAACAAATGGAATCAATTAGTCGAGTATTTTTGTTATGGGTATGTGTCATCACAACGGTTCAGATGTTCAAAACACACGTCCGATATGGCGTGTGCTTCTAATAGTCGCAACTCTAGTCTTAGTTCTGGTGATCTTATTTGGCTAACTAAGAGATTATCATAAACGTGACACTGTCATGTTTTATTTGGTTTTGACTAATCAAAGTCACCTATCAGTCTTTGTAATCGAAGGCATGCCTCTTAATTGTTACAAGCCTCGCTCACCTAAAAATGATCAAATTAAGATCGTGACTACTTACTATTCTTTAACCACCTGCCTTCATTGAGCAGCATAATTCACTGCAACATATACACTGCTCGAACGGTTAAGTAATTTTATTACAAGCTCATATATTTAAATGAAGCTGACAGTAGATTGCGCTACTATAAGTAATTGATATATATAGAATATGTTATTTACAATTACCAAGCGCTCATGAATCACGTGCGTTTTAGCTCTATTCTGCAGCATGTATTTGATATTCGAATGGATTAAATTTGGGTACAAAAAAAGCCCTTTAAAAGGGCTTTATAGATAAACTTGAATAACAGAAATCAACTTTGTTCGTCAGAACTGTCTTTCGATTTTTCTTCTCGGATCTCTTGAGCTATGAATTTGATCGCTTGAGCAGTACTAATCCCCTGCTTCATCAGTTCTTGGATTCGTTCTACAGCAGCTTGCTGCTCTTCATGGCTAAGGGATAAATCGTCAAACATAAAGTCCTCCCAATAACATGGACGTTAATTAATGACAGGACTATAGACTATTTAGATTTACTAGCAAGGGAATTAAACCTAATAGGTTGCAATAAAGTTGATTGAAGCCCCCATAGCCTTAGGTGATGTGTAACTTGCAGCAATGTCCATTTCAATAATATTTAGAGGACGTAAACCAATACCTGCTGTAATTGTTCCATCTGAATCTCGAGCCATGTTCTTCATATACCCTCCCCTTAACTGAATTTGTCGCGCTAAGTCGACTTCTACACCCGCTCTTAGCATTCTTACGTCATCATCGAACTGAGTGAATTTCTTTTCGGTGTTCAGGTCGTAGTCTACGGAAAACTGAAAGTAATCAGCGATAAAACCTGCACCAACGGTATATAGGGGCGACAATTGGTATTCGTAGCCATAGTGTATGTCTTTTCCCCCAATATTCTTAGAACCGTTCGCGGTTTCAATATTTCGCGACAACATGTTTTTGGCTGAAAACCCTACTCTAAACGGACCATGGAACCATAACGCTCCGGCGTCAATGTTAAATGCGGTATCGCCCTGAGAGTTTTCTCTTATGTTGTTTAAATTGAAATCATTTAATGAACTTACTGAAGCGTACGTATAGGTTCTTTGGATTTTCGGAGAAACGCCGAATGAAAAATGTTGACCAAATAAAGTTTGGTACTTGGCCAAGGATATTCCGATTTCGGTAACGGCTACTGAAGCGGTTTTTACTGCTGATCTAGCCGCTTTTTCCGCATCATTACTACCTGTTTGATCAATATCTGGTGTAGCTACGTTTTCCACATATGCCTTGCCGAATATATTTGCCGCGATGAAACGGTTAGGAAGCCCAAATGCTACAGCACCACCAAAATCGACTTTGGCCTGTGTACCATTCAACTCATTAAGCGCTGCCGCACTCGGGTTATTTACGACGTTATCAACTTTATCCAACATTTTGTCTTCGTCGTTGTAGTTAAGCCCTAAGCTAGGTAACAACATTCCTGCATCATCGTTTCGTCGATAGATGGCAACTAGTGCTGGATTATAGAATGGAGCAGTAAGATAAGAAGCAGAGACAACCCCCGTTCCGCCCATCGCATCGCCACGAGCATCGATTGCTAACGTCGAAGCGCCTGCCGACATAGAAGTAGTAATAATAAGGGCTGCTAGTGTTTTTAATTGGGTTTTCATCTAAAAATAACGCCGTTAATCCTTTGTGCATTTATTAACGGCGTCGATTAGAGATTCTTTAGCGTTTTCAGAGCGAAATCTTACTTATGAGTTATTCATCGGCGGACACGTCGAACGTTTTACTAATTATTTGAGAACGCTCGAAAAGTATTGGGCCTTGCCAACGGCTTTGCTTCATTGAAACTGCAAGCACATATCGATCAGGCGTGATGTTGTTAGCTTCTAGACTCGTTGGATAATCAGACTCGTACTCTTTGCCCCATACTTGAGTATATTTGCCACCAATGTAATCGTATAAACCCACTTCGAGTTTTGGTAGCGGGCAATAAGGGTTTAGAAGCGCATTTTTCTCGATACGCCATTCATCTTTTGCTGACCAACGAACAGTCTGTTTCAATGACTGATCGGTAAAGATCAACCACTGACTCCAAGTTTCGCCGTCAAGTAAGCGCACGTCAAGTCTATAAAGACCGACATCTAAGGGCGATGTTAAGTTGTAACGGATCCCATAAGCTGCTTCTTCCGTTACGGCGTCACCAATTGGATTCACGTAGAATTCGCTGTCGTTAGAAACTCTTCTATCAACCCATTTTTTTAGGCTTATTTCTGAAATGACTCGTTTCGATTCAATTTCTATCGCGGATAAATAGGTGTCTCTTCCTGGGCTTTGAATAGATTGTTGCCTTACTACCACAGAATTAATCCATTCAGGTAGAGGTTGAGAGGAGTAACCTTTACCGCAATCCACTTCTAAAGATTGTAAAAACAACCTATTTATGTGGTTCTTGATACTCTTAGTCGGTTGTTGTTGCCACTCTTCCACTAGCGATTGGAACATAGATTCCAAATCACGATTAAGTAAATGACGATGCGCTTGTGTAATGGTTGTATTATTTTCAAACCAATCGGCACCAACTGACGTTGATGCCGTAAGGATTGCTAGCGCTAAAAATTTTGATGCTCTAGACATTAGCCTTTCATTTTGTAGCCAACACCACGAAGTGTTTCGATCTCTAGCCCAGGAAGCTTCTGTCTAAGTTGTAACACGTGAGTGTCAACAGTTCGTGTTGTTGGGAAGTGATTGTAACCCCAAACATGGTCAAGCAGTTCATCACGAGTAAACACACGTCCCAAGTTACTTGCTAGGAAAAGCAATAGATCAAACTCTGTACGCGTTAACGTAATCAGCTCACCTTTATAGTTCACTTCACGAGTCGCTTTATCGATCACCAAACTCTCTGTTACAACCTTAGTTGCATCCTCAGTGTCAGCTTCTGGTGCGCGAAGCTGTGCACGAATACGAGCAAAAAGCTCAGCTTCCGCGAAAGGTTTGGTTAAATAATCATTTGCGCCTGCATCTAAGCCGGTTACTTTGTCTTTTACTGTGACTAACGCAGTGAGCAATATCACTGGAACATCTTTGATTTTCTTCCAACCAGCAAGGTGCTCTACTGAGTCACCATCCGGAAGTTGTCGGTCGAGAATTACCAAGTCTGCTTCTTCCCAGTGTTGCTCGACCTGAGAGATGAATTCAGCGTGAAGGCAGTTATAACCAGCCAACTCTAAACTCACCAAAAGGCCGTCAGCTAGATTCTTGTCGTCTTCAACAAGTAGCAGTGTCTGTTTCACAAGGTATCTCCAAAATAAATGTTGTTGGTGGCCCGACTAGGTACATCTTACCGCCCATTCGACCAACCATAGATTCTACTATAGTAAGACCAAGCCCAAGGCCTGCCTTACTTACAAATGGCTTTCTAAGCTCACGCCAGTCCTTTGAAGTTAATTGTCCGTTGTCGATGACTTCAATTTTGATAGAGTTTGAAGAAGTCACAACATTCAAACTCACTGGTGCAACGCCGTACTTAATCGCGTTACGTATTAGGTTATCAATACAAGTTCCTAACCAATATATGTTAATTTTAGCTGCTACGTCTTGATTAATAGTCAAATTCACGTCAGCTTCAAATTCTTCCTCTGCTTTGAAACTTAACCAATCTTGTACAGATGGTAGCCATTCTGTCGATAAAGGTTTGTTATCAGATTGTAGGTAGTCTTTACTGGCCTCAGCTAACTGACGCAGTCTACGTGTATCTTCACATAGTCTTCTAAACTCATCATATACAGTTTCTGGTAAGTGCTCAAATTCACGTCTGAACCCTTCAACTGTCAGAGATAAACTGGCGATGGGTGTTCTCAATTCGTGTGTAAGAATTTGTAACACTAACATCCGGCTTTTCATCTCTTGACGTTTTGTATTCCAGCGATAGATTGCCCAACCAATTACTAACAGTATGTTAGCGATGATCAAGCTGATCATGCTGATACGAAGTACATCAGAATGATCTTCGACTTCCCAACATAAGTTCCCTCTTTGCACGAAACACGTATTGGTTTGAGAAGCTAGTTTAAAGTTGAGGCCAGCCTCTTTTGCTTTCGAGATCCAAATGTTCGAAGGGAATAAATAGTAAATATCGCCTCTTCTCAACCACAGTTCCTCGTTTTCAACGAACATTGAGGAGCCTCGGATTAAGGATATGACAGTTTGCTCATCCATCACTTGCAGCCTACCCAAGAGAGAACCTGGTGCTGCCAGTTCTCTTTCTTTGATGTGCATAAACTTTTGAAGTTCTTGTTTTTTATCTGGGTATTTGGTGATGTACCTAGCTGCGTAAGTACCACCACCGGGATGAATCAGTCCACTGCGCGCAAACCATTTCGTCGATAACTTACGACCACCACACATTGCTCTAGTAAAAACTAAAGGTTCTGTGATTAAAGGGCTTAGTGGTAACGTGCCACTGCACTTTTCAGCCAACCGATAGAGTTGTTGTACTTCTTTCAAGGGGTATTTACTTGTTTGAGGAAGCATAGATATAGGTGTAAGAAGCTGTGTCGGGTAATCAGCCTGAATAACCCTTACATCGTATGAGGCGGTCGCTTGTTCGAAATCAAAAAAACTGACGAAATTATCTATACGTTCAGGTAGCGACTCAGCAAAAGCCAGAGGAGCAAGAACAATAGATATAATGGTAAGCAAAGGGCGCGCTAGTTTCTTCAAACGAATTATCTTGTCTGGTCAATAATATAAAAACACTAATTTACATATTATCGGCAAGATTCGCGCCAAGTGCACGCAATTATTTTGTCAATTATTGGAAAACAAGACTTGCGGTTCTATTTACCATGCTGACTTAAAGGTAGCCCGTGTTATGACGTCAAGATCTTCCCAACTCGACCTTTTAGCTTCGCTAACCGCAGTTCAGCTATGCGTTTTTGACGCAAGATGCTCTTTGCAGTTCCACGCTCAGGATCGATACAAGCTTGGTACTTTAGCTGTGAGTAAGAGGTTGTTGAACAACTAAAATACTTTGTACAGGCTTCTTGTCGTTTGTCGAGCGTCGAGGTGATATCGGCGAGATGATTTTTATGAACTAGATAATAAGATTTTGAGTCCTTTGCATAGTTCACTATTCCAACTGACATAATCGCGGCAAAGATTATAAAGCAAACAAAAGATTTTAGCATCGAAGTCCCTTAATTGAAGTGTTGTTCTCACTGAGTGATTAGGCTTAAATCAATACAAACACTACAAGCTAACGGCGTTTCTATTGGTTATAGTAGTTATAACCGGACACAAAAAAGCCAGCATATGCTGGCTTAATCATTTTTAGTGAGCTTTAAAGCGCCTTGGAAATAGCGTCCACACTCTCTTTAGCATCACCGAAGAGCATCGAGGTGTTCTCTTTAAAGAACAGCGGATTTTGTACACCCGCATAACCTGTATTCATCGAGCGCTTAAATACAATAACATTTTGCGCGTTCCAAACCTCTAGAACTGGCATACCGGCAATAGGACTATTTGGATCTTCAAGAGCTGCAGGGTTAACCGTGTCGTTTGCACCAATAACTAGAACCGTGTCAGTTTCGCTAAAGTCATCGTTGATTTCGTCCATCTCCAGAACGATATCATAAGGTACTTTCGCTTCTGCCAATAGAACGTTCATGTGACCAGGTAAACGACCCGCGACGGGGTGAATACCAAAACGCACTTCCACGCCTTGAGCACGCAATTTTTCAGTGATTTCATGCACTGGATACTGAGCCTGAGCCACTGCCATACCGTATCCAGGAGTAATAATAACTGACTTGCTATTTTTAAGCATATCGGCAACATCTTCAGCCGATGTCTCGCGATGTTCACCTTGCTCTTCATCGCTTGAAATAACCACTTCTTGACCAAATCCGCCGGCAATAACACTAACGAACGAACGGTTCATCGCTTTACACATGATGTAAGAAAGGATGGCACCTGACGAGCCGACCAATGCACCTGTAACGATGAGCAGGTCGTTTGCTAACATGAAACCAGCTGCCGCTGCTGCCCAACCAGAATATGAGTTAAGCATTGAAACGACTACTGGCATATCCGCACCACCAATGGAGGCAACCAAGTGATAACCGAATGCGAAAGCAATTAGTGTCATCACAATTAGAGCAAACATGCTGCCGTCTGCTTTCACGAAGTAGATCATCAGCAAGGTTGAGACAACAATCGCAGCAAGGTTGAGTTTGTGTTTGTGCGGAATATTAAGTGGAGATGATGAAATAACCCCGCGTAATTTACCGAATGCTACTATAGAACCTGTAAAGGTTACTGCACCGATAAACACGCCTAAAAAGACTTCTACCATGTGAATTACATGATGAGCATGAACTTCGGCTTCAGAAAGCATTTCAACGTTAGCGATTGCCGGTGGATCAATATAACTATTGTAACCAACAAGAACAGCCGCTAAACCTACGAAGCTGTGAAGAATTGCTACTAGCTCGGGCATTTCAGTCATTTCTACTTTACGTGCATAGAAAATACCAATCGCCCCACCGATTACCATTGCTACAATAACCCAGCCGAAGCCTTGCGCATCAGGACTGAAAATAGTCGCAATTAACGCGATTGCCATACCAGCGATGCCGTAATAGTTACCAGCACGTGCTGAGGTCTGTTTAGACAGACCCGCTAAACTCATAATGAAAAATAATGCAGCAACAATGTATGCTGCTTGTACTAATCCTGCAGACATGTTGCCTCCTATTTATCTTTACGGAACATTTCAAGCATGCGCTTGGTTACGGTAAAGCCACCAAAAATGTTGATGCTTGCTATTAATACCGCGATAAAGGATAAAAACGTGACAACGCCACTTCCTTGTCCAATTTGAAGAAGTGCACCTACAACGATAATCCCTGAAATCGCGTTAGTTACCGACATGAGTGGTGTATGAAGTGCATGTGTGACGTTCCATACCACGTAATAACCTACTACACACGCCAATACGAAGACTGTAAAGTGAGATAAAAACGCGGCCGGTGCAACAGAAGCAACCCAGCCAAATACACCAACGGCAGCAGCAAGACCCAGCAGCTTTTTCACTGGTGACGTTGGCTCTTCTACTTTTTCCGCAGGTTTAGCTACTTCTACTTTTGCCGGAGCTGGTTGAGCAGACACTTGAATTGGCGGTGCTGGCCATGTGACCTCACCTTCTTTAACTACGGTTACACCGCGAAGTACAACGTCTTCAAAATCGATGTCAATATTGCCATCTTTCTCTTTACAAAGAAGTTTTAGAAGATTGACTAGGTTAGTCGCATAGAGCTGAGAAGATTGAGTTGGAAGGCGGCCTACCATGTCTGTATAACCGATAACTTTAACACCGTTCTCTGTTGTTACCACTTGGTCAGCAACAGTGTATTCGCAGTTACCACCATTCGCTGCAGCTAAATCAACGATAACGCTGCCAGGCTTCATTGCATCAACCATTTCCTTTGTTACCAGCTTTGGAGCTGGTCGACCAGGAATCAATGCCGTGGTAATAATGATATCAACATCTTTAGCTTGCTCCATGTAGAGTTCAGCTGCTTTTTTGTTGAATTCATCTGACATTTCTTTCGCGTAGCCATCACCTGAGCCCGAGTTCTCTTGGTAATCAACTTCCAAGAACTCTGCACCCATCGACTCTACTTGCTCTTTTACTTCTGGACGCACGTCGAATGAACGAACGATTGCGCCAAGACTACCTGCAGCACCTATCGCAGCTAAGCCAGCAACTCCAGCCCCAGCTACCAGCACTTTAGCGGGTGGCACTTTACCAGCAGCGGTAATTTGACCAGTAAAGAAGCGTCCAAATTCATGTGCAGCTTCAACGACGGCTCTATAACCAGCAATATTGGCCATGGAGCTTAATGCATCTAAAGCCTGTGCACGAGAGATTCGCGGTACCGAATCCATAGCCATCACGTTAATGTTCTTACTTGAAAGCTTTTCCATTAACTCTGGATTCTGGGCCGGCCATATAAAGCTCACTAAACTCGCTCCATCTTTAAGGAAAGTAATTTCCTCATCAGTAGGCGCATTTACTTTTAGCACTAAATCCGACTCCCATACTTCCTTTGAAGAAGTGATGGTAGCTCCAGCGGCTTCATAAGCTGAATCGTCAAAACTCGCAAGTAGACCCGCTTGTGATTCTATTGAGACATCAAACCCCAATTTTAGTAACTGCTCAACCGACTTGGGCGTCGCAGCGACTCGCGTTTCTCCCGCGAGAATTTCTTTTGGCACACCAATTTGCATAGCTATTCCTTAACTATTGGCAGAAGTATTGTTCTTTTTTAACCAACCAAGTGCACAACATCAAGCTATTTGTAATAAAAAAACAATATTTCATTACATATAACTGAACGTAATGACTTTTAAACAGGTATCTTTAGTAAAAAAACCACACGAAACCCTCAATATAGAGGTCTTACCAGTGCTATAATACGCTTTCGCAGAGGAATTTCGTGTAGGTAGGTCATATTATGACAATAAATGCTGCAAGCAGATGACCAACATCAATTAAATCAAACAACTAATACTGGTCTTGCCAGAATAAATCTTCATCAATCGACATCAATATATTGGTGGTGGGATTGATTTTAGAAAATACTGTCTCCCATTTGGTCGATGAACATTTGTGCTTTTTTTAACATTAGCTCATTCGCATCAGACTCAGACCCAACCACATCAGAGCGAATAAAACGATGTTCTTTTATTTCATCACCAAATTGCTTTGTAATCCTGCCCGCAATCCTATACTGGCCGCCTTCAGCTAACGCTTCCTGGTAGATTAAAAAACCTTTGTACTCAACTGGCTCAACGATTTTTGGCTCGGCAGCCTTAGAGCTACCAAATAACTTAGAGAAGAATCCCACTTTTTTTCCTCTTTCTATATGGATTGATTCATGTTGTAGGGTTTATAGCGCTTGGTCAACCATTAGCGTTTGGAAAGTGAATCTTGTTTACAATTTGCGTTACTTCTAGCTTCGCTATATAGGCGTTAGGTTTATGAAACTCATTAAACTAATGAAGTGATTTTTCTTGAGTTTGAGAATATGGCGTGAGTTTTGAGCCTTCCATTAACAAATTACTTGGCAAAACATCAAATTACCGTATCCTAAGGTGTTGAACTATAATCTACTGTTAAGTCTCTGAGTCATATCGTTAATGTCGACCTCTTTTGCTAGCTCAAATCTGTTCCGGCTATTTATTCCCCTTATCATGATTGCGGGTATACTCGTAGGCTTAAACCATATCATTGCAGCAACTCAAGCCAACTCCGGCTTTGTTACAAACCTGCCCTATATTTTGTTTGGTACTGCTTTCGCACTAAGCCATAGCTTCAAACAATCGCGCATTGCTATGGTGGCACTTTCAATGTTGTTGGCGTACGGCGTAATTCAATTAAGATTACAAAGTCCTTTATCGACAGGAACGACTCTTCTAGAACTCTCCTTGTTAAGCCTTTTACTACCTGTTGCTTGTTGTCTTGCGTTTCTGTTTCCAGATACCGGTGTATTGAGCAAGGGAATGTACCTTTTCTCTGCGATTGTCATAAGCTTTTTACTATGGAGCTATTTGATATTGAGCCACTTTGCTACTGGTGGTTTTAACCATTTTGACAGTGATCTGCTCTTGGCCATTCCTGAAATTTCGCGTTTACCTTTGGTTTTAGTTTTGTATAGCCTTGCTATAACCGGTGCAACGGGTATTTTCTTATTAAATTACAATCGACCGATTGATGCTGTTGTTTATACCAGTATCTTGCTTGCGAGCAGCACATTCATTTTCTTTCATGTACCGCATATGTCGAGCACTCTGTTTTCTTTAGCGGGTGTTTTAGTCATTATTTATGTTATTTCCGCCAGCCATCAAATGGCATTTAACGATCGACTAACCAACATTCCTGGTCGTCGTGCTTTAGAAATGGACATGAAGCATTTGGGCAGAAAGTTCACTGTTGCGATGCTGGATGTCGATCACTTTAAAAAATTTAATGATACCTACGGTCACGATACAGGTGATGATGTATTGAAACTGGTTGCTTCACGAATGTTATCTGTTGGCGGGAACGCACGAGTCTATCGATATGGTGGCGAAGAATTTACGATTCTGTTTAAGGGTAAAACAGCCAAGGACAGTAAAGTCTATCTTGATGAATTGAGAGAGAAGATAGCGGATTATGAAATGGTGATTAGAAATAACGCCGAACGCCCGAATGACAACAAAAAAGGCGCAAAACAACGTAGTGCGAGCAACAAAGGTTCAACAGTAAGTATCACTGTAAGTATTGGTGCAGCAGACAGCAAAAGCACAAAAAAACCAGAAGAAGTTTTAAAGAAAGCAGATAAAGCGTTATATAGCGCCAAAGAAAAGGGACGCAACCAAGTTCAGTGCACCCGCTGATACTGTCCTACGTGAATTAATCTTGGTTGAAAAACAGGACTATGCTACCCCCTTTGAGGTCACTTCCATAGTTAATACTTAATCCAATCCCGATATTATCAACAAACTCAATCTTAAACGGAGGTGTCATTAGCCAACCGACCGTACCTTCGTAGTAATGAGGAGTTCCAAGCATACCGACAGTATCCCCTCCAATATCGACTCGCCTAAGACTTGTGTAAATAGTCTGAACTGAACGCCCCCAATCAGTTACATCATAAAATAATTTGGCTTCATTGGACCAATACCAGCCTTCAGGCGTTCCCACATCCCCATCATTTGCTTTTCCCCAACCTACCCCTGAGAAATAGTTGAAGGTTGAATTAAACTTCACTTCCCCCCACGGTTTGTATTTGTGGTAATTGAAGCCGACTTTAGGTTGCAAACTAGCTGCCCACGCAGACGTATTGACGACTTTGCCATCTAGGAACGGCTGAAGTAATTTTGAATAAGGAGATTGAAAATCATAATCACTGTGCAGATATTGAAGGTGTGCTCCTATGCCTGTCTCAAACGTCCAGTGTTTAGAGAACTGTATTTCTTGTTCATAGCCTGTAAACGCACCTAAAACATATTTGGTATGGCTATCTGGTGCATCTACGATTTGGTCTTGAATTCTGAGCGCTGAAAACCTAAGTGTTAGCCTCTGTTGGAAACTGTCATCATCATTTAACGAAAAGGTAAGCGGTAACGCAGAGACAGCAATGTTTTTGCGTCGATCAAGCGCCTCTTGCGAGCCAATTTCGTCGTTATCAATATTGAGTACTGAGCTTGGATCAAAGTCTTTGAACCCTAATGTAAGAGCATCACTGTCTGTGAGAATGATAGCTGCTGCGAAATCTTCTTCAAACAAATCACGGAATTCAGGCTCAGCTGCGCTGTGAGAAGATAAAGTTGTAAAACACATCAAAGAAACGAAACGAGCCTTGGACACAGCTTTCTACCCATTGTGGAAATATCTTAATAATAGCCCCACTTTGAATAATTGTGGGTAACAGTATGTAATTTAGGAAGTTATCTAGTGGAACAACATAAAAAAGCTCCTCATAAAATGAGGAGCTCATAACGTAAATTTTACGCCAGACTCACGAGGTTGTACTAATGATATCGCCTTCAATTTGGGAAACGTACCTGTTTCGACCGGTTCGTTTTGCTTGATAAAGCAGTTTGTCAGCACTTTCATACAGCTCGTTGATGGTCTCAGTCCCAGTTGGAACCAAACTAAATACACCAAGTGACAATGTCACTCTGTCCGTGGTGTGAGAGAACTGGTGGGGAATGTTTAACTGAGAGATCCCTTCTCTGACTCTAGCTGCATTCTCTTCTGCTTCACGAATATCACATTTACTAAGTAAAATAACAAATTCTTCGCCGCCATATCGGCCGACATATTCACCACTACGAATAAACATCACATCGAGAAATTGAGCAATGTTGATTAAACATTGATCACCTTCAGTATGGCCATAATTATCGTTGAACGCCTTAAAGTGATCGACGTCCATCAAAATAACCGAGAGAGCCATCTGATGACGACCGTGCCATTGAATAAGTTCTGTGAGTTTTTCGTCCATATAACGGCGGTTAAATAGTTTAGTCAGCCCATCTTCATTTGCTTGGTGTTGCAGTGCCCTGTTAGCTTCTTGTAGTTGTGCACTTGCTTGTTTAAGTTCACGACGCATATGAGCTATACGTTGCATAGCAACAAGTTTGGATTGTAGCACTATCTTATTAACTGGCTTAACTAAGTAATCATCACCACCCGCTCTGATAGCCTTTGCAATCATTTCAGGTTCATCATGACTACTCAGAAAAATAATCGGAATCCAGTCTGCTTGATAGCGTTCACGTATTTCCGCAGCCACTTGAAAACCATCCATTTCAGGCATTGATATATCTAGTAGTACAAGCTCTGGATCGAACGATGGGTATAAGGCTAACGCCTCTCTTCCGCTCGCGGCGACTTCTACTACATGACCAAGTTGTTTAAGTCGAATTTGAAGCTGCATCCGTTCTAGTTGCGCATCATCTACGAGAAGAATTCTCATTGAAGAATCCATGGGTGTCATAAGCCTTCCTGTAATTGCACGCCAACCCTAATGAGTCAGATATAACACATATTAGGACAATATTCATCCAGTCCCACTTTAATCAGAGTTTTAACGTATTGATAAGGTTGATTTGTCCAATATCGGGAGGATTTTTACTGAGACTTCGATTATTATTGACTTTTACATCGCTTCTCCTAGGATAGGCGCAATTTTACACACTGAGATAGTAGTATGTCTGAGACACAAAATAACGAAGCAACCAAAGTTGACTTAGAGTTGGTATCCCCAGAATTACGTCAAGTAATCACGTTTGATGACGTGCCTGAAGAATTGCATAACATGGTGGTTTCCATTCACGAGGTGACTGAAGAAGCTGTGCGTGAAGCTTGGGACACATTACCTGCCAGTGCACAAAATATCCTTGATAACTTTGAGCAGTTCCATGCTTTGATTTCAGTTAGTCAAGCATTTGCGGGCGTCAGCACAATGGAAGAATTCACAACGATGGATTTCCCTGCCGACATGACTGACGAAGAGAAAGAAGACTATCGAGCTCAACTGCTGGATAAAGTCTTAAGCAACTGTATTCGTGATATGGTTAAGCAGATTAAGAAAGCGCGTCGTGATGCTATTCTGAAGCGTGATTTTAAAGAAGTATTTGAGAAATAAAGTACTTTGTTCTCGTTTAAAAGGTCGCGAATTTGCGACCTTTTCTATATTTGCGGTTCAATCGCCACATCTCTTTGAGAGACACTGACACCTTTTATTTGAGCATACACTTTCTGGCCTACTTCTAGCGCAAGGTCATCAATAGCCCACTGAGTAACTGTTGCTATCAATTTTTGTTGATTTGTCAGTGAGAGAATGACTTCCACACTCTGCCTTGATGTGCCTTTGCGTCCTAGATGAATAGCTTCTACCGTACAAGATAAAATATTACGGATCGATGTTTTACTTGGGCGTTCCAGCGCAATGGATACATCACTTGCTCTTACTCTCAATCGAACATGTTCACCTATCACGCCTTCTGTGTGTTGAACCCATAAATAATGCTGTTCAGTTAGGGCTACTTTCGTAAGCCCGTAATAACTGTTTTGCTCCAGAATCTCTCCCTTAAACAAGGAACTCCTATCTGAAAATGATTGCCACGACTGCATAATCGGTGAACTCCAAACGTTCTCAATGGTATCACTCTCCACAACTTTGCCATCTTCGATGACTACTAGATGCTGAGCAAGACGAAGAATTTCATTCAAACTATGAGTGACATAGAGAATTGGAATATCAATAGAGTGGGATAGTTTCTCTAAAAACGGCATTAGTTCACGTTTACGTGAAATATCCAATGACGCTAATGGCTCATCCATTAACAAAATTTGTGGTTTACTTAGGAGTGCTCTTCCGATTGCAACACGCTGTTTCTCTCCTCCTGACAGGCTGCTTGGATAACGATTTAGTAAATCCCCAATAGCTAAAAGCCCAACAATTTCATTGAAATACGCTGGGTCGCCACCCGTGACGCCGTAACGCAAATTGCGACTGACAGTCATATGGGGAAATAATCTTGCGTCTTGGAACACGTAACCCACTTGCCTACTTTCAATCGCTACATCAAGTTTTAAGGTAGAGTCGAACAAAACGCGATCTGCGACTTCAATTAGCCCAGAATCTGGTGTTACCAAGCCGCTGACCAAATTAATCAACGTCGTTTTTCCTGCTCCAGAGCGTCCAAATATGGCCGTAATACCTTTCGCTGGTAGCTGTGTTTTTAAGTGAAAGCTTCTATCAGAGAAGTTCTTTTTTACGTCGAGACTTATTCTATTCATTTCGCTACACCCAATCGTTTACTCATCCAACGATTTAGTCCTTCTGCAAAATAGAGGGATGCAAGAGAAATAACAATCGAGATAATACATAGCCTCATCGCCGCATCTTCCGCACCAGGGGTCTCTAAGAAGTTGTACATAGCGAGTGGAATAGTTTGTGTTTCACCAGGAATATTCGACACAAAACTTATCGTAGCCCCAAACTCTCCCAAACTTCGGGCAAATGAGAGCATAGTTCCGCTAATCACTCCTGGAATAACGAGAGGCAAAGTGATGGTAAAGAAAACCTTTAATTGCGTAGCACCAAGCGTACGCGCAGCTTGCTCTAGTTTTTGATCGACGCTGTCCATTGAGAGGCGAATAGAGCGAACCATTAGTGGGAGCGATACAATGATGCAAGCTACAACCGCTCCCCGCCAACTAAAGCTGAAACTAATGCCTGTAAGGTCATAAATGAACTTTCCTATAACGCCCTGTCTGCCCATAGAAATCAGTAATAGATAGCCAATAACCACAGGAGGAAGTACGAGAGGAAGATGAATCAAACTATCGAGAATACTCTTGCCGTAAAACTCTTTCTTACTTAGGATCCACGCTAAAAAAACACCTATCGGTATCAGCCAAACTATAGCTACACCAGCTACTTTCAGGCTTAACTGTAATGCTTGAATTTCGTAGTCTGTTAACATGCTTATTGGTTACCATCCAATGGCGAAAATCCGTATTTGGCCAAGATTTGCTGGCCTGATTGAGACTGAATAAACTCTACAAACTCTTGGGTCTCGTGGCGAGAATTCAATTTAACTAGCGGGTAAATAATAGGATCATGGGTCGTGTCAGGAAAAGCGCCGATTACATCAACAGAATCGCTTGCCATCGCATCAGTTTTATAGACGATCCCCAATGGAGCCTCATTTCTCTCAACCAAAGCTAATACTTGTCTAACATTATTAACTGGCGCTAAATGAGAACGTACAGACGCCCAAACATTTAAAGATTCAAGCGATTGTTTGGCATAGATACCAGCGGGTACAGAGGACACACTCCCTATCGCCAAACGTTCACCATTTAACCATTGGTCCCAACTCTTCGCAGAATCGAACACAAACGCACTTTTATGTGTTACGGCGTTATTTTTGATTAACACCAGCCGATTTTGTGCAATGTTGGATACATTTTCTGCTTCGACTGTCCCTTTCTTTATTAAATAGTCCACCCATTTAACGTTAGCAGAAATGAAAAGATCCGCTGGAGCGCCCTGATAAATCTGACGTGCTATAGAAGAAGAACCACCATAAACCTTTACTACATCAACATTTGATTGCTGATTAAACTCACTGGCTAATTCATCAACGGCATTCGTCATAGAAGACGCAGCGTATATATTAAGCGTTGCCGCCAATGTTACTGGTGACAGTGTAACTAAAGGTAAAATTAATAACTTTTTCATCAGTTTGTGAAACCCAAGTCTGGCCAGAGTTGTTGAAGGTCTAGGTGGTTTTCGAGAGCATCCGCTATCGTATCCAGCGCTTGTTCCTTTTCATCGTTAATCGAATAACTAGAAACAGACTCTCCGTTTACCCAGCGCACCAATAAAGATACAAATTCGGAAGAGTCCAGTATGCCATGAAGGTAGGTTCCAATTACTTGATTATCCTCACTAATCGCACCATCTTTCGTGCCAATACTGAGTTCAATAAGTGGCTGGCTTGAAACCTTGCTTTGTCCCGCATGTATTTCATAACCAGAAACGCTTACGCTTGTACCTTCAAGAGATAACACACCTGTGACATTGGTTAGCTGTTTCTCTGGGAGTAGTTCAGTGTCGACATCAAGTAAGGCTAAACCATCACTAGTTCCGATTTTTCCTTCGATACCGAGTGAATCGGTAATGTGCTTGCCTAATATTTGAAATCCACCACAGATTCCCATCACCTTTCCGCCAAATCGTAGATGTCGATAGATATCCTTATCCCACCCCTGCTCTCTCAGATAGCTAAGGTCATCTCTAACAGATTTCGTGCCCGGAAGAATAATCAAATCAGCATTATCGATTCGCTCTCCCTTACCAACGTATCGAAAGTCTATTTCAGGATGTAATCGGAGAGCGTCAAAATCGGTGTGATTACTAATACGAGTAAGTATGGGAACCACGACCTTTAGTTTAGTTGTTTCGGCGGTCACGTACTCCGCAGTGATGGCGTCTTCTGCTTCGATATTAAGGCCATGTATAAAAGGGATTACGCCAATTACTGGCTTCCCTGTTTTTTGTTCTAACCATTCTAGCCCTGGCTCTAGCAATGATATGTCACCCCGAAAGCGATTAATAACAAAACCAACGACTCGATTCTGTTCACTCTCAGATAGCAATGCTAATGTACCGTATAAATGAGCGAATACTCCTCCACGGTCGATGTCTGCCACAATGATAACCGGAACATCGGCTTCTTCAGCAAAACCCATATTGGCAATATCGTTTTGTCTAAGATTAATCTCTGCGGGGCTTCCTGCACCTTCGATCATGATGGCGTCGAAGTGATTGCCTAGTTTAGAGAAAGAATCAAGGACATAAGGCATAGCCACTTTTTTGTAGTCGTGGAAGCCAACAGCATCCATATTAGCAAAAGCTTTGCCTTGAATAATGATTTGAGCACCAGTATCTGAATTGGGTTTAATCAGAACCGGATTCATGTCAACTGTTGCGTCAACACGAGCAGCTTGCGCTTGAACAGCTTGCGCACGGCCTATTTCGCCGCCATCTTTCGTGACGGCACTGTTCAATGCCATGTTTTGTGGCTTGAATGGGGCAACACTGATCCCTTTCCGCGCTAAGACCCGGCATAATCCTGCCACCAAGACGCTTTTACCTGCGTCTGAAGTTGTTCCTTGAACCATTAGAGCTTGTGAAGTGCGACGCATATATTCTCAAATTGCTATGAAGTCTTTGGTAAGTTTACCTTTTTTACTCCTCAGACCCAACCGACAGCCTAAAAAACTGCAGTGAATGGAAAATGAATGCCGCACTCAGCAATGGTTAAGCTTAACTACGTTTTAATAGTAATCGACAACTAAAGAGACACTCTAAAAGGAACCAAGTTATGAAAAAAACGGTATTGACTCTAGCAGCGGCACTAATTCTTACTCCAACTCTTGTGTTAGCAAAAGACGGTGGGCACCATGATTCTAAATCGCCTAGCGTCGTATATACAGGGCCGGTTGAAACGATTTCTGTAACCGAGCTATTAACTGATACCAGTATGTTTACTGAGAAAAACGTTATTGTTGATGGCTATTTAGTTCGTCAAGTTCGGGACGATAAGTTTATTTTCAGTGACGGTGATGCTGAAATTCAAGTAGATATGGACGATGCGCGATTAACTACACCTATTAATAATGAAACTAAAGTAAGAATTTTCGGAGAGTACGAAGGTGGAAATACACCAGAAATTGAGGTTGACCACATTCAAATAATGTAAAGAAAAGTTCGACTTAGTCAAAAATGGTCTGTATTTTGCAGACCATTTTTCTATATACTGGACAAACTCATTTTTAGAGACTATGTCGACATCAATTCATCACGGAGTTCTCATGCTAGGTAAAGCAAGCCGTACTGCCCTATTATCATTGGCAGTCGCCGCCCCTTCGTTGGTTTACGCTAACAACTTCAACTACAATGCTTTTCAAGTTCGCTTAGGCGCCGATCCTGGTACTGTTGGAGCTGAATTTACTACGTTTTTCACAGAAAACACCCACTTTATACTTCGTGGCGACAGTCGATTTGAAGGTGATTGGGACGTGGCTGGTGGTATTGGTTTTAACGGACCAGCGGGTCAATTCGCAGATGTGTATGGACAATTACTAGTTCATAACATAAAAACAAAGAGCCACGATAAGTGGAATACAGACTTCGCATCTGAGTTTAATATCGGCTCTCGTATTTGGTTCCTTCAAAATGTGGAAGGTGATGCTCGAATTGGTATGCTTAACGGGCATGATGACACTAAATTCATTTGGAAAGTGGGCGCACGTTTCCATTCAACAGACGTGCTTTCACTCGGTGCCGCCATATTTGACAACGGAACCTACGGAAACCAAGTCGAAATGTCTGTTGCATTTAACTTCTAGCTTCTAGCTTCTAGCTTCTAGCTTCTTATATAGAAAAATGGCTTTCCGATTGGAAAGCCATTTTTTATTACCCGTTACTTGGATTATTTATTGCTTGGTTTAGGTTGGACGTATTTACGACTCACATCCACAAGAGCAATATCTCTAAAGAAACTACGACCTAATAACACTGGGTATTTGAGATGCGTACGGTCAGCCAAAGTAAACTCAGTCTTGCTAGTCATATCACCAATCTTAATGACGGATACAATAACTGGGCGTTTATCGCTTTCTTCGGAACTAGATTGTTTTACTTTCACCCAACGTTCAACTGGCATACTCATCTCTTTAGACTCTACACCACTATGCTTTACCTTGAACTTAACCCACTCTTTACCATCACGTTCAAATGGAACGATATCGACGGCACTCAGTGACGATGTGGTAGCCCCAGTGTCTATTCGAGCTTTAGTCGTAACTTTCATATCAACTAAACGAACATATTCTTGCTCACCTAGTATCAGTTTACCCTCTTCATTTTTCACTGGCGCAGGCTTAACGACTGGCTTTTCTGGTTTAGCCTCAGGTTTCTCTGCGGGTTTTGTCTCTTTCTCTGGTTGTGCTTTCTGAGTATCACTTTCTGTTTTTGTGCTCTCAGTTTCAGTTGCACTTTTTTCGGTTTCTTTTTCTGATTTTGCAGCTTCAGTGTCTTGCTTAGGCTGTTCAACTTGTGGTGGAGTCACTGGCTCAGTTGGTGTAGTAGAACAAGCTACTAAGCCACCACTTAACATCAGTGGTAAAATCACTTTCCACGGTTTCATTCATTCACCTTTATTAATTCTATTTCTGTGACGTGCAAAAATGCTCATCGATTATTGACTGACAGCAATCAGCGCATTGGCTACATAGGGCAGTTGCGACTCAGATAAGCCAGCGATGTTAATTCGCCCATCGTCTACACCGTAAATAGCAAAGTCATTACGCAAACGCTGCATTTGCTCTGGTGTAAATCCTAGCACAGTAAACATGCCTTTGTGAGACATGATAAAGTCAAATTGATCAGATGAATGAGTATTTTTCAATTCTTTACAAAGGCCATCACGCAATGCAACTAATCGTTGTTGCATTTCAGTCAGTTCCGTTGACCACATGTTGGTTAAGTATTCATCGGCCAAGATGGTTTTGACCAATGCTGCACCATGGTCCGGTGGCATTGTGTACGTCGCTCGAGCTAGTGTAAGCAGTTTACCTTTCGCGTTCGCAGCCTCAGTCGCATTTTTACCAATGACGATCGCTGCTCCAGTGCGTTCACGATATAGCCCGAAGTTCTTAGAACATGAAGTAGTAAGGAGCATTTCTTCAACATTTTCAGCCATATATCGAAGACCATATGCATCTTGCTCTAAGCCGTCACCGAAGCCTTGATAAGCGACATCAACAAATGGTACAAAACCATTTTTCACGCTTAGCTCTGTGATGGTTTTCCAATCTTCTAACGATATATCAGCGCCAGTTGGATTGTGACAACATCCATGAAGCAATACGACGTCGCCTTGTCCTGCTTGAGCAATATCAGATAGCATTAAATCACGGTCAACCTGTTTAGTTGTTGGGTCAAAGTAGCGATAATACTTAACCTGTAGACCCGCGGCTTCCATTACTGGTTTATGGTTGACATAGCTTGGGTTCGAAAGCCAAACCGTTGTCCCTGGCTGAGCAACATTTAGTAAATCTCCCAACATACGCAAACCACCACTCGCGCCCGGAGTTTGAATGACGGACATACGGTCATAAATAGGTGTTTCACCAAACACGACTTTAGCAATACTTTGGTTAAACTCTTCACACCCAGCAAGACCAACATAAGCTTTAGTCTGTTGTTCCGTAGTGACAATGCGCTGAGCTTCAGCAATGGCTTTCATTATTGGAGTTTGCCCGTCACTGTTACGATAAACGCCAATGCCTAAATCAACTTTGTCGGCACGTTCATCATTTCTAAAAGCAACGGATAAGGAAAGAATAGGATCGAGCACAGGCTCGGGTAATTGAGAGAACATGAAAGTCACAACCCTTTGAAATTCAAGTAGTGGCATCACGTTAGCATTAGATTAAAAATATTGAAATAGTTTTGTTATAAACAGGATTAATTCGGAGTGTACATAGTAAAGGGAGCATTGCGCTCCCTCTTTTATATTAAAACTGTTTGAATCGATGAATCACTTGATTCGAACTGCCCCGCCATTCTAACTCTGGGTCAGCCAACTCTTTTTCGAATTTGCCATCGACAAGCACGTCAACTAGGTCAATCACTTGTTGTTGCTCAGGGGACAGCTCCTGTAACAAATAACCGCTCCAAAGCCAGATATCTTTATCGGGACATTCACGCCTTACTCGTTCCACCAGCTGTAGTATACGGTTTACATTAGAGGGGTGTAACGGGTCCCCTCCAGATAACGATAAACCTCTCTTCTTAATACGAGTATCGTTTAGATCCGCAATGATCCGATCTTCCATCTCATCGGTAAAGCTATGTCCTGAACGCAAAGACCATGTCGCTTGGTTATAGCAGCCTCGACATTGGTGAACGCAACCCGAAACAAAGAGAGTACAACGCGTACCAGGTCCATTGACTACGTCGATAGGATGATACTGATGATAATTCATATATTGACTCTCTTGGTTCTTAGCAATTGATATTAAAGGTGTTTAACGCGACGTTTAACTTCTTCTTGTTTACCAAAGTTAAATGGGCGCGCATCTGGACTACCTAAATAACCGCATACACGACGCGTTACAGATACTCGAGTAGAGTCGTGGTTACCACATTTAGGGCAAGTGAAGCCTTTGCTAGTGCAGTCAAACTCTCCCATGTAGCCACACTCATAACACTCGTCAATTGGTGTATTCGTACCATAGTAAGGAACGCGCGTGTAACTGTAGTCCCATACATTCTCTAATGCTTCAATGTTACGCTGCATATTTGGGAATTCGCCGTAACAAATGAAACCACCAGAGGAGATTTCTGGGTAAGGCATTTCAAAGTCAATCTTGTCGTATGGATTAACTTTCTTTTGCACGTCCAAGTGGAAGCTATTGGTGTAGTAGCCTTTGTCTGTCACCCCTTCGATGATCCCAAATTCTTTAGTATCAATTTGGCAGAAACGACTACATAGGTTTTCACTTGGCGTACCGTACAAGCTAAATGCGTAGCCGGTTTCTTCAGCCCATTGGTTTACCACTTGCTTCATGTGCTTGATAACATCAAGCGCCATGTCGCGCATAGTATTGTCATCGTACATATGAACGTCATTACCAAATAGAGCCGTAACCATCTCATGAATACCAATGTAACCAAGAGAAATTGAAGCACGACCATTCTTAAAAATTGGTGCGATAGAGTCGTCTGCTTTTAGACGTACACCACATGCGCCTTCCATATAAAGGATTGGGGCAACACGAGCCTTAACTTTCTCTAGACGACTAATACGTGTTTCAAGAGCTTTACGCGCCAGCACTAAACGGTCGTTTAATAACTCATAAAACTTCTCAACACTACCATTGGCTTTGATAGCAATGCGAGGAAGGTTCAAGCTCACAACACCAAGGTTATTGCGCCCTTCATGTTGAAGTTCACCGTTTTCTTCGTATGTACCAAGGAAACTACGACAACCCATTGGCGTTTTAAATGACCCCGTTACTTCAACCACTTTATCGTAGTTTAAAATATCTGGGTACATACGCTTAGACGCACACTCTAACGCTAGCTGTTTAACATCGTAGTTTGGATCTTCAGACTTATGATTTAAGCCATCTTTGATTGCAAACACCAATTTAGGGAATACTGCTGTTTTGCTGTTTTTGCCAAGACCAGCGATTCGATTCTTCAGAATCGACTGTTGGATAAGTTTTGACTCCCAACTCGTACCAAGTCCAAAGCCGAAAGTAACAAATGGTGTTTGACCATTATGTATTATAGCAATCAGCTCTCACGGATTTAATACAAAAATCATTTAGTTGATCTTTATATTACAGTGAGTTAACGTTATATACATACAAGTTTAAGGGTTATATATACTCTCATGAAATTAAAGAATCTTACATACGAAACTAAACATCAAAAGTCTTTTGTAGACTCTTGTTTAATCGAGACCACCACTCATCACCTATATAGGGTTAGTGACGGTTCCGAGGTCGATGAGTTTCGTGCATATGAGGAGGAAATGGCTCGCCTAGCAGAGACCACCACTAAAAAGCAAAACCTGAGTGCAAACACACTAGCTACGTATCGAAATCCTGTGATTAAATTTATCGACTATTTACATGAAGCAGGAGTGATGGGAACAGACACTCCCTTGAATCTGCATCATGCATATAGAATGGTCACGAACTATCCCGCATACATTCAAAAAACAGTTCCAATTAACGCCTCTCATGAGCTTCAGACGATAAGAGCACTGATGGACGGATATCGCCCCAAGCTTGGGAATAATTCAGTTAATGTGCATTTAAATGCGATCGAGCACTATATCAATATCTCTGAGCGGTATGGCAGAGCGGTACATGACAGACTCATTCGATCCATGGGAATCTCACCGTCAGAGTCTGAGTACCAACCAATATTCAAACAGGTTTGGAACTCTACCGAGATATCACAGGCACAAAAACTATTTTGGCAGAAATACACAGCACTGGGAGGAATTCTAGGTTTACAAAATATGCATGGTGAAACAAGTCAGGTATTTTCACGCCTGCCCTCTAAAGACTCCCCTGTCAGAGATAAGATCGCAATCACACAGGAGCAAATAGAGTCATTTCTCAATCAGGAATCGCTTTCAGATCGTGATCGCACCCTATTCGCATTAGCTTTCGCAGGGGGCTTGCGTATCAGTGAGGCATTGATGCTCCAGCTCAAACACATCGATTTCACGCAACGAAGAATATTCTTGACCAAAAATATTTCTAAGCGAGGTCTAACCACAGAGGAACAAATGCTATGTTCAGCATGGAAAGGCCGTAATACTTTGAACAATGAGGTACACCTGTTTGGTGTAGCTGAAGAGATATTTTGGAAATCACTAGATAAGCTGCTAGTGAATATGGTCACTGATTATAGTCACGACTTTTTGTTCACCTATGAAAAAAACATCAACAGGGGACGACCGTATCTTCTGACTCAACGTGCCGACAAAAAACGTAGCCACTCCAATATCGTCAAGCGTTTTAAAAAAGGCTTAATGGCAATTGGAATTTCAAAGAACTCGCTTCACGGGCCGCATTTCGCTCGTCACGCTCTGGTCTTCTACCTACATAAAGAGTGCCCACGTCTAACCGAGGATGGAGAGTTAGAATTTGGTTATGAGATGCCAGATGTCAGTAACCTGATAGGTCATGTCAACTACACCAGTACCGTAAAATACAAACGCGATGACTCTGAGAAACTGGGTCGCCAACACAAATTATCTCGTGATATCACACGCCTTAACCTCGACGATCAAAAGGCTAAGTTGTTAACGGAACATCATGCTTTGCTCGAAAAAGCAAAAAAAGTCAATGAGATGCTAATGAAACTGGAGGCACACCAATAATGATATTCAACACTACTAGTTCCGCCTACTACCCGTCAGGTAAAGAAAAGGCAGATAGACGCTGTACTGAAATAGCCCTTCAGCTAGGGGGACAGGTCTCAACGTTTTTTTCCAATGTAGGTGTTGAAAAAAATTTTTGTGTTCCAGAGATGGATATCCTGAATCGCAGCTCCAATCTCAGCATAGGTAAGGCTGATGTACGTTGTGTGATATGTGAGATAGCAGCAAACATCTCTGATACAGAAACACTACTGAATATTGCATCTCATAAAGCCAGCGCTGCCAATTTCACTACCAGAAAGGCCCATGCACGAAAACCTGGCTATAAGGGTTATCACGGAGCAGTAGAGTTCGTTAATCAAATAGAAAAATTATTCCTATCAATAGGAATTGAGCCCGTGCAAATCAGTAAAGGAGTCTACCAAACCGTCATCCTATATTCCAGATTGATTCTTATTAAGCTTTGGAGAGAGGGCTTGGTAGTCCTCCCCATTACTGTCAACTTGGAATTAAGTTCCGAAAAGTTTGGCGAGTTTAGTAAGTTCAAATCTTCTAGCCATCGTTCTCGCCCCCCTATGTTTGGCGCGTCTGACGAATACTGTGAAAATCTGCAACTTGAGTTCACGGAACTAATTAATGACATAGGTAATGCTCCTTCGTTGGAGGTAAAATTGGTGGAACGAGAGGATGGAAAGTGCTATGACAAATTAGCAAGCATCCTCTACTGTAGCACGCTATACTCACCAAAAGACGTAACTGTAAGTTCCTACGACGACCTAACACGACTATTCTGTCTGTACGATACGTATGATTCCCAAAAGCCTTGTGACGCACACACACTAAAGGAATTGTCGAACAACACAATGCCATTCAAAGGTGCAAAAGCTGCGTTTAATGAGTTCAGAACAGCCGCCTCAAGATTGGGCTGTCATAAACGGGAGAGTTTGTCTGGTCATACTCATGCCATTACCAATGCCTATAGATCTGAACTGCTCCAACTCAACACCGCTACACAATTCAACCTTGAAGAGGTTATGTACGAACAGGATGAAGAAGCACTTTTTGAGTTCTTCGCTGACAATGATTACCAATCAACTCAGGAGTTTTATAATCGTGGTTTGATTGATGAGCCTGACCACACTAATTGGGATGTGTACAAGGACAAGCACCTCAGCTCAATGACTGCAAGCTCTTCTAGTAACCCTAAGTGGGGTTGGAACGTAATCTACCAGTACCTTGGGTACATATCCTGCTGGTGCGCGATGTTTCCAGAACAGGCTGAAAACGAAGCTATATCCACACCTACGACACTAAGAGAATTGGATAGAGAGACGTTCGTAATTCGGTCATTTTCCAACCAAGACATCGATACAGACCAATGGCCACGCACATTGGGGGAATTTATACTGCGCAAGTCGGTTTCAGTTGCTACATGGGTTAAAGCAGCCATTAACTCTATTGAAACCAACTTTCGTTTTGACAACGAACACGTAAGCTCCATTGGTAAGCTCTTACAACCCAAGGAGTTCACTAATGCATGGCATAAGTCGCAACGCGGTATCAAACTCGGTTCTCTGAGCGAGTCAGTGAAGAATGTATTTACACGGGATGAATACGCAGTATCTCTGCAAGTAGGCTACGCCCTAGAAAAATTTGGATCATACCTACAAGAGCGAATTCTCGAAGGTTATACCCCTGAACTGCTAGGTTTCAGATCCGTAAATTCATACCATACTGATAACCCATTTAGGCTGATTGAAATGGGGGCAAAAATCTCTACGCCTGTTGGAATATTGAGATATCAATTACACAACTCCCCTTTAAGCGGTGATATTGCTGAGAGTAAGCCTTTAGCCAATGTTTTCCACTGGGCAGTGCCATTGGAGCACTATCATGACTCTCTTCGTGTTGGAGAGAACAATAATAAAGCGCTAAGAAGAGCTGTTTACTCTCATGATTGCGCAGGATTTTCCCCAATCGTTTGGTACGTCGATGATCAACTGAAATACTCCTACAAGCGGCTGGACGCAACCTCGAAAATCATTGAGAACCCATTTTCGATGACTAAGTATGGAACCATAGATACGGATAAGGCGCAGTTAGTCGCTCCTTTACTTGGGCCAATCAGGGGCATTATTGTAGCTCTTGAACAAGGAATACGACACAAACATATCCGCTACCTAGACAAACGTCATTTCGACAAATATGTAGATGATGCAAATGAGGACGGTATTGTTCAGCTATTGGTAAGCACTGATAAAAGTCGTCGCAAACCATGGAAAGCCAGTTCTCATATTGATGTTATAGCAATGCTAAGAGCAGAAAGAGAATTTCAAAACTTGAGAACAGATGTTGACCACCTAGTACCTTATGATGACAAGAGAGAGATAGACGTCCTTTTTCGCAACGCATCTGGAGAGGCATTTTCAGAACTGGTATGGAGCGACATTTGGAAAATATTCCTTACGATTTCTCAAGGTATTATCAATAGCTCCTTCACTGATATGATGGAAAGCTGTGAGTTTGTTAAAATGGTGCCTCTATCCGCTAAAGACTCTATGACAGCACAAACAGTAGAGAGAACCATCACTGCTGATAGTGAATTCGTCACGCGAGCTAAGGTTTCAGGTAAAAATCGAACTCTTGGATTTGATGCTGATGGACATCGTGTGAAATTGTTGGCGATACTAACTCCTCACTCATCTCGAACGACCTACGTTAGCCACAGGGTTGGTTATATACCTATAGAGACTGTCAGTAAAAACATCGGTCACATGCAAATCAGTACAACCGCCTATTACAACAGGGAGACTGAGGAGGATCGGGCGCGTAAGGTCGGGGAGTATCGTAGAGCCAATCTAATGGTAGTGCGCGGTAACAAAAACAAGGATGAGATAATGCCTATGTGCACTAGTGATGTCTCACAGGATCAGGTTCGGGAATCGTTCAAGCAGAACCCCAGAGAGACGATGAGCCTGTACGGTTTCACATCGATTCCAATTGTTACTGTTGACGATGATGGTGATGAAATCATTAAAGATACTGGTATGGATCTGGTTGCCTCCACTCCTTTATCCATGATCGCGTTTTCATCAACCCACATCTGTGTTCACAACATGGAATGCCCCTCAGAAATCATAGCTGAAAATGGTGGTTATCAACGATGCGGCGTTTGTCGAATTAAGATCTGTCATGTAGATAACCTGATTTCTATTTCAAGGATGGTGCAGCGACTAGAGTTAGATTTGAAGACTAATGTAACATCACTAATTAACTTAAACCGAAATAAAGTTGCTGACGAAGCTGTACATAAAATCGAAGTGGCTCAACTTAAACGCAACGAATCTGTTTTAAAGTCAGAACTACTCGGTTGGCAGGCAGCTCTGAGGATTGTTGAGCAAACACGGAGCAGTCTGCTAGGCAAAAAGAATACTAATAAGTTTGTTGTACCTGCCCCTCGCCTGCTCAAAGAATCAATATCATGCGAAACATTCAAAATGTCTTTGGCAGAGTTGTTACTCAACCATATGACCAGTATGAGTGACGTGCCTTCACTGAATAGCCCTGAAATCCAAAAAACTGTAGCCAGGATTGAGAAGAAAATCTTAAACGATTCTAAGAACGCTAGTAATGAGGTTATGAAAAATGTTGAAGCCTGTTTCGTAAATGATTCCTTAGACCCTCGACATATTATGTCCCCAATCATGAGTATGTTAGACGCAAATATTATTACCAAAGCTCAGATTTTGGAGGTTATTGAGTGTGATTTATCAAACACTCAACCTCTAATGAGAAGTCCGCTACAAAGCAACGTAACAAAGGCGTTATCTAATGGTTAACAAAAGGACACAATCCCTGAAGGGGCGCATAGAGTTGGTTATTAAAACTCTCGATACATACATCGCAACGCCTAGTCTCAAGGCAGGTATTTCTAATATGGATCAGCTTGCAAAACAATTGGAGCGGGATACAGGGATTGGTTATTCAACTCTTCTAAAAAGTGAGGATAAGGGTGGATACTACCGAGGATACCTTGAGACCGCTTTGATAAAAGTCGCGCCTAGCACGAATAGCCTTGGTTCCCTAGCACAACCTCAGCCTAAAAACTGGGTACATCAAGATGCTATCTATAGGTCAAAGATTGGGCTTCTAAATAACGAGATCAAAAAGCTGAAAATTGAACTAAGACAGGCAGAACTTGCTATTTCTGATGCATCGAACTCACAACTGACGCTACAAGATGCAACTGAGAGCAGACAAGCTGACATTAATGTCGAGAAGCTATGCCGAGCGTTAGCTCGAATTCTTGATCACGAGGATGTAGGGTTAGACCTGATGCCAGATGGGCGAATTGAATATTTTGGTGAAACCCTTGTCAATTCTGAGCAGACACAGCCATATCTAGCATGGCAGGCACGCACCACACCCACCTCACACAGGGATTAAATTATTATGGATATCGAACCTATCAGATTGACCCCTGAACAAAAACAACTGAGAGGTACTGCTAAATCTGCTCTATACGTCGAATGCTATAAACAAGTTATTAGCCAGATGCGGGAGATGGGAATCAAATTTCCACGAGATGAGCGTGGCACGAACGAGCTAGGAATCAATGCCAGTAAATTGGCTAGATGGTGCGCGTTCAAGGATCGTGCAACTCTGTACAAAAACTCAGTCATTAGGGATGCTCTTCCCAGAGATGTGAAAAATATCGGTATTGAGGACTCTCAGCCAAGATCCATAACTGAGAAAAAACGAGATGACCTAGTTGCCAGTCAGCAATGCGATATTAACGAGCAAGGTCAATTAATCGTAACGCTTAACGCTCAAATTCAAACACTGGAACAGAAGCTGAAAATAGAAGTTTCTGAACGGGATGCACGGATACATGAGTTGGAACTGAAATTGGCTGCCTCAAAACAATCTGTTGATGACCATATGAGGTGTCATGCAGAGCAGGTTAGAAACTCTATCCTCAGTGGGGGGCGAACATTTGACCGAACTTAGATTATTAGTTACCAGTGTACATCCTCTGTTAAACGCATACATAGTTTATGGTAACTGCATCGATACTAACAAGCGATTGTCTGTTTATATCAAAAAAGCTTTCGCGTATAAGGAGCCCAGCGAAGCAGAAGTGTGGCTATTTTCATGTTCCAATCAAAAAGAGCTGATTAATTATCGCCCACAACATCATGCAACCTCAGGTAAATTATTATTGGTCGCATTCGATGTAGAGGGAGAGCTTACGCTCTTCGAACGAGCATTAAAACAATATGAACTGCCAACTCTAACTAAAAAGCTATTCCTCGGACATCCAGAGTTCCGAGGTATCGGATGTGGCAAGTCTCGAATTATGAAGGCTATCAAAAGAGTAGGCTCTGCAAGGCAATTTCTGAATGAGTTAAAAAACGGAAACCTCGCTGCTCTCGTTGATGCATTCAACAGCATTGAGCGTGGCGTGGCGTTTTTAACAGCATACCAAAACGTACATGCTGAGTTTGAGTCTATTGAATTCATCGACCAGGCTGGTTATGACACACGCACAGCACATCGGCTATTCAGGCTGTTAGGTCGCTCCACAAAGAGCTTGTTAACAAGTAACCCTTATGCTCCTATACGCATGGGAACCCGCTTTAACAATGCATGGGGCGTAGCTGAGCGACTAAGAAAGACGAGAGAAATTAGTATTCCTGACGACTCCCCTATTCGGTTGATTGGCGCTATTGATTGCGTGGTGTATCGCGAACTGAAGCAAAACCATACGGCTATCACTGAGGAGAAGTTTAGGGTAGCCCTATCATCGTTGATTGGTGAGGGCTTGATTGATATTGCGATTGATACGGGTCTTTCACTAACAGCAATATGCAGAACGAGTAAAGGTGACTATCAGGGCGTTGGGCTTGCAAACCTAGAGAGTATAGTCGAGAGATCAATGGCTTCAAAAATCGCCACCTCTAAGGAAGGTAAATTACCTAGTGATCGCATCTTTTCTCTCATTAATGAATTTGACGAACACTCATCAAGGATGAACGGGTTTAACCTCACCGAAGAACAAAAAAAACTCGCTTTCAATACCCTGACCAATGACCTGTCAATCGCGCAGGGTGAAGGCGGTACAGGGAAAAGCACAGCTATGGCATGTGTTAAGTACGTATGTAACCGTTTAGACCGACCTGCATATTTTGTGGCAGTAGCAGGCATAGCTAAGAAAAGAGTTAATGATGAATTAGAACGAATGTGCGTTATCCGAAAACAAAACACAAACCTTTTCGGAGAGAGCGAGTATGAGGTCTGTAGCTATACGGTTAGAGGGTTAATTCGACAGATTGAACGAACCTTAAATAACCCTGACATCAAGGGGGCAATACAGCTTAACGATAACCCACTAATTGTTTTTGATGAGTCGTCAATGCTTGATTTATCTCTTGTGGTAGAGTTTTTGTCACTCCTCGATAAGCACGCTTCCAGATATAGCATCTCAATGGTCGGAGACATTGCTCAGATAGCCCCTGTTGGCTTTGGAGTGGTTTGGCAGCACGCAGTCAGTCTTGGTGCCTTAAATGCTGCTACAGTGCCTTACAGCGAGCTTAAGCGAGTTCACAGACAAGGATCTGGCAACCCAATCAGAGAAGTTGCCACATTGGTGCGAACTGTAGGTCACTCAATGAAATCAGAGTGGTGCAACAGAACACAAGAGTTTTCAAACAATCCTTTAACCGAACTAACAGACCTGAGCTCTTTTACTGGTCAGGCAGGCGTGTACTATTCGCAAATTAATGACTCACAAATTATCCAAAACGCTTATTCATTATCTAAGCAACTAGGCTTAGATAAATCGCAAGTGATCACGCCTTACTCTAATGCTGATAACCCATTATCAACAGTGTCCATCAACAGCCATTTTATAGCAAACGAGCGATACAGTGATAACTCTGATACCCTGTGGGGGTTTGCCAAGGGTGATCGCGTTATTGTCACTCAGAACTTCGTATCTCTTGACCTATACAACGGTGATATGGCAACTGTCACTGATATTGTCTACGAGCAAGAAGATGCAGGTGAAAACATACAAAAGAAGTTAGTCTGCCAGTTTGCTGAAAAGACAGTCTATATCGATGAAGGTGCATGTTTTGATACTGGGTTAGTACATTGTTACGGTATCACAATTCATAAAACCCAAGGCTCTGAGTTTGCATACACTATCGTTCTACTACCTAGTTCTACCTCCACATCATTTGTGGAGAACAGCATGATTTATACTGCGCTAACACGCTCGAAAATCGCCACCATCTTTATTGGTGATATGGATACGCTAACAAAGGCAATAAACAGCAAACCTGCGTATATGAGAATTTGTACGGGTTTCGACCTTAAAGCGGAACTCCAAAACCAACTTTTATTGAGCGCATAATTCATAGCAAATGATAATAGCCCCGCAGGGATAAGGGCGGAAAGAAAAATACGGGGGAGTTCCCCCTAGAATCCGCCCGATACCCAGCCTAGCTGGTTACTTATCACAACTGACAGTGATACGCGCTTGCGCACCCTACAAGGCCATTTCATCCTCTAAGCCACCTACTATAACTATTGCACCACCCTTGCAGGACAAAGGTGGCGAACAATAATAAGTCTTTATGGGTTTACCAGGTCAGCCTGCTCTAAAACAAGCTCGACAGCTTCCGCCTGTTCATCAGGCGGGTAGACTGTACGTTTAAGTATCTGCTTAAAGCCCTATTAATCGGAAAACTCGCGTATTAAGAAGTTATCCTTCGACGCCCAACAAAGCAACTTAAACAATCAACGCTGAACCAAGAGCGCTTCAGTAATTTTTAAAAACTGATAGTTCAATTAGCATAAATCTGATTATCAATTGTTGGTATTGGTATGACGTGCAACTCTAGTGCTAATGTAGGCGGTTTGTTTTCTATAGGCCAAAACAAACAATACCCCTAAACCGCCAATTACGATAGCTTCCATATTGTCACTGAACCAAGGAGCCTGTAACGAATAAAACTCCCATATCTTCGCCCCTCCAAGACACAACATCACAGAACACAGAGTCCGAAACATATTGTTTTGTTCCGAAAGCGTAACAATTAGTCCATCTTCTTTTGACGCTACTAAATAGTCCGCATAGTCTGCAAACTTAACAACTCGTAGCTTCTTTAGAATTGGTTCCACCAACACCGAACCAATACGGCTGATGACCAAGCCAATAAAATAGTAAAAGAAGACACCTAGGACTAGATCATCCTGCCTTAGTGAGAATTGTGTAAGTTCTTCTAATAATACGACAAATAGCGCACCAGGAAACAAGTAATTAAACAAGTTATATGATGATATTTTAGCGAGTAATTCATTCATTTTCAGTCAAAGTTCCTGTTGTACCCTACTTTTAGGTTGATACCATCAGTTCCTTTGATCAGCATTACAAACGGTAGAGGTTGTTTTTGTTTCGTAATTTCTTCCAATGTACGCGAATCAATGCTCGACTCTTTAGATGTAGAGTGAGGGTGTGAATGCCATGTCCCCAGTGGTAATAACATCTCATTACAACTGTTCATCAAAGCATTACACTCACTGTCTTTATCAAGCGGCTCCAGAGTCAATCCCGTTGGGGTAGATGTAAATGTACCTTTGGATGCAAACACTATTGAGATACGATTTAGCTCCATATTCACTAGACCACATAGGTAACCGCCAGCTTCTTTTGGCGAATACTCACGAGTTACTTTATCGCATTTCTCTATCACAGACGAATGAATGGTAATATACCATTCAACTCCATCAACATCAGCAACCTTTTGAGCCTCGAAGCTCAATTCGTCTTGCTGGGCTACAGGGACGTATCCTCTGGGTAGACCGTCATCATCTAAAACATTGATACCCAACATCGCTGTCGGCTGAGACATTTGTTTTCTGATTAATGGCACAAACGTTGAAGCATGGTTTAGTACTGAAGACCAAGGCAAGGCCAAAGTTTCACTACTACAACTTAAGCCTACTAGCTTAGCTTCTAAAGAGGCATCTCGAATCAACCAGTCACGTAGTGCCTCCACCCAAGACGAAGATAAGATCAGGTATGCATCAAGATCTAGGATGTCTGCACCTTCCCCATTACTTTGCTGGCATTGTATTACACCAATACGCCCGCTATCGGAAACATAAACTCGTGTAACGGCACATGAAGGACGTTCTTGCCATGACCCCATGAGATCTGAACCAGTTGTGTCTACAAGTAAATCGAGTTTAGAGCAGGCAGTTCGTTCATTTTGGATTTCAAAATGCTTATCAAAACCTTCAATCCCCTTTCGATGCTCTTCACTCAACTGTTTTAGTCGGTCAACAACCATTCTCGCTTTAGTTGACAACACTGGCGTTTCAAAAGTAGAGTCAATACAAACATGACGAGCAGAATTGTGTAGCTCTATACTATCCCTATCCCACTGTTTGATATTGTAGACGCCAGATCTCGCCAATTGATCTGAGATTGCAGAGCCCAACGCACCTGCACCGATAAAACCTAACGAGCCTTCGTTGGGTTCAACCCCAGAGATTTGAGCTAACTCTTCTGGTTTCATTCGAGAGCGTAGCGACAAAAAGTCTACATGAGTTTTTCGTCTACGATAGTGGATTAGAAACGGAAGCAACTCAACTTTTCTATACTCTTCATCTTTAGAAAGCCCCATTATTTCCGAGATCATCGCTTTAGGTCTACGTTTAGCAATAACAACTATAGCTGCTCGCTCTTCGTTGAAACGAGAGAACTCAGACTCAACAATCTCAATAAAGTTATTGAAAGTATCATCACAAGCAAACGCTTTAAGATCAGCTAAAGACTCTATTTCACTGCTATCATTAATATCATTAACACAACGATGGTTTGGCACTATGACAAACGTGTTTAGGTGCTCAAGCTGTTCTCCCTTGATACTCACTTGCTGCGTAACACATTGACCGCTTTTCCTTGCGTTAACATAGCTATTAATATTTTTGAGGTTAATATCTGCTTTATTAGCAGAGACACCAAATAGCACCCCCTTGAATCTACTAAAAAAAACTTTTGTATCAAGCTTTAATAGCATTCCTGCGTTCTTAGGGTTACATATCATCTCTTGCAACTTCGGCGCATTTGTAACTAGGCTAGCACAACTCGTTCGAGGGGATGGTTCCCATCCATCAGTATTTAGATCTCCCAAAGATGCGTCAACCAACCACTCTTGTAGCACGCTGACAAGGCTTTCGATACCTTTTTGCATGTATAGAGCTTTAGTTCCACCTTTACGCCATAAGCAGATTGAGACTGGCGAAGTCACCTTAGTTGGGTTTAAATGAGGTAGATGTCGAGGAAAATCATCTCGAATCGCCAGAACATCAGGCGCGTCTCTTGCCTCAGTTTTTGCGTAACTTAACGTTATTTTTTCTGGATTATGAATTCGCTTGTCAGGAGCTTGAGGGTAATGAGGGAAATGAATATCAAAACAGACATCGACCGACTGTTCCAATACGTTAATAGAAGAGAGCAGCACGTCTTCGTGCTGCTCTAATACCCTCACATCATAACCAATCCAATCTGGTAGTGCTGGCATTTCAATTATCCATATGTCGTAGGCTTGTTGACTGCGGCCGCTTTAGTAGCATTACTGCTTTTCGTTTTCTTCTCTAGAGTTATACCTTTATCATCCAAAGTAAACACCACAGGAGCCGTTTTTCCTTCGTGATCTGCTGTACAGAAAAAACGTTCTTTGGATTCATCTTTATCAGAAGTTTTCAATATTGAAATCCACTTCTTCTTAGCTTTGTAATGAGGCGGATTATCATCATCATCCTTAATTTTTTTAGAAGAAGATACAACGAATGCTTTTCCCAATGGATGACTAAGGGCATTAATAGCCTTGTCATTATCTACGTAGTCGCTGTTTTTATCTGTTTTGTCTTCTTTCTTCGCAAAAGGAGTCAAACTACAATGATGTGGTGCGGTACATAAATGCCAATCTAGATCTTCTACTTTATAGTCAGTATCAAGGCGTTCCCATACTTCACACTCAGCATCACCACCTAAAAGAATCTTTGTATTATTTTTATCACCACTATAGACCCAACGCACTACAACACTACTGTTATTGCGGCTTTCGCCTTCAACCTCTTCACTGTTTGGTGCTAAAACTTTACCTTTAAGCTTAGTTCCTACCGATAAGCTGTCACCTTCTTTGACGATTTTTAAGCGATTCCCTTCCTTATCAGCAGCCACTGTACCTTTAAGCCGATTGCGACGGCGAATTTCGTTTAATATCGCTCTTGACTGATCTGTTTTCTCTTCTGTCAATGCTCGTTCAGAACATGCTATTTCACAAACAAGTAGCGTTTTGCCATCATTTTTCCAGTTGTCTGGAGTGCCACAATGAAATACGTCGGAAAAGCCTAACACATGATCTTGATCTTGATGAGTAGACACAAAAAGGCTTAACTTATTGTCTGTGCATGAGTCTTTAATATCATCAAAAATATCATATACATCATCATCAGAAGTGCGGTATTTAATGTCTGTAAGAACCGACTTATAACCCGACTTGATTAAAATGCTATCACCATTATCAACTGGTAAGTATTTAATATAATCTGCCATGACAGCTCCTTGTCTATCAGTGGTTTAAATGTCTCTAAAGCGATGAATTACCTGATTGCTAGAACCACGCCATAGTAATTCAGGATCATAGCTATCTTGTTCGAATTTCCCATCAATAAGCACATCGATATTGTTCACGATCGCCTGCTGTTTTAGGTTCAATTCAGCTAAGGTGTAACCCGTCCACATCCAGATATCTTTGTCTGGACATTCTTTTTTTACTCTCAAAACTAATTGATAAATTTGTTCTAAGTTAGCAGGATGAAGAGGATCGCCGCCAGATAAAGATAAGCCACGTCTCTTTATACGCTTATCTTTAAGATCAGCGATTATCTGATCTTCCATCTCTTGGGTGAATGGGTGACCAGAATTTGGGTTCAGTGTCGATTTGTTGTAGCAACCACGGCAGTTATGTTCGCACCCTGCAACAAACAGGGTGCAACGTGTACCCTCACCATTTACAACATCAACCTGCTGATATTTATGGTAATTCATAATACACTACATATGTTTAACACGTCTAATAACTTCTTCCTGCTTACCTGAGTTGAACGGGCGAGCATCTGGTGAACCCAAGTAACCACAAACACGTCGTGTTACCGATACCTTCTTAGGATCGTGGTTGCCACACTTCGGACACGTAAAACCTTTACTTGTACACTCGAACTCACCTGTAAAACCACACTCATAACACTCATCAATTGGCGTGTTAGTGCCGTAATAAGGCACTCGGTCGTAGCTGTAGTCCCACACATTCTCTAGCGCTTCGATATTACGCTGCATGTTAGGGAACTCGCCGTAACAGATAAAGCCACCACTCGCTAGTTCAGGGTATGGCATCTCGAAGTCAATCTTGTCGTATGGATTAACTTTCTTCTGGACATCAAGGTGGAAGCTATTCGTGTAGTAACCTTTGTCAGTCACGCTATCTAGTACACCGAACTCTTTAGTATCTAGTGCGCAGAATCGAGTGCACAAATTTTCAGAAGGCGTGCTGTATAAGCTGTAGCCCCAGCCACTTTGCTCTTTCCAACCATCTACTTTATTCTTCAGGAACTTAACGATCTCGATACCCTTCTGACGAAGAGTTTTATCATCAAAAATATGCTCACCATCTTTAGCGTAAAGAGCGTTGATGGTTTCATGAATACCAATGTATCCCATCGAGATTGAAGCACGACCATTCTTGAAGATGTCCAACACTTCGTCATCTGGGTTCAGTCGAACACCCAGAGCGCCTTCTGTATATAGTATTGGTGCAACGCGTGCCTTCACGCCACGGAGTCTGTCAATGCGTGTTTCGAGAGCACGACGAACAAGCTCTGTGCGCTCTTCCATAATTTCGTAGAACTTCGCCTCATCACCATTAGCCTCAATAGCAATACGAGGTAGATTCAGGCTCACGACGCCGAGGTTATTACGTCCTTCGTGAATTTCATTGCCATTCTCATCTACATAACGACCTAGAAAGCTACGGCAGCCCATTGGGGCTTTGAATGAACCAGTAACTTCCACTACTTTGTCGTAGTTCAGAATGTCTGGATACATACGTTTTGAAGCACACTCTAGAGCAAGCTCCTTTATATCGTAGTTTGGATCTTCTTTTTTAAGGTTGATGCCATCTTTGATTGTGAACAACAATTTAGGGAAAACAGCAGTCTTCTTGTTTTTACCTAATCCTTTGATTCTATTTTGAAAAATAGACTTCTGAATCAACTTAGACTCCCAGCTTGTACCCAATCCTAAGTTCACAGAAAGGAAGGGGGTCTGCCCATTACTTGAGAAAAGCGTATTGATCTCGTACTCAAGAGATTGGAATGCATCGTAAACTTCCTTTTCTGTAAGTTTACGTGCATAAGCCTCAGGATTTGGTACATCCCACTCTTTTGCCGTAGTGAGATGCTTCTCATGACTTACTGTAACGTAAGGTGCTAGTACCTCATCTAGACGGTTCAATGTAGTACCACCATAAGTATGGCTAGCTACTTGCGCTACGATTTGGGCAGTAACGGCTGTTGCTGTTTGGATTGACTTAGGTGTGTCGATTTCTGCATTACCCATTCTGAAACCGTTCTTCAGCATGTTCTCTAGATCTACAATCATGCAGTTGAACATCGGGAAGAATGGAGAGTAATCCAGATCATGGTAATGGATCTCACCAATCTCATGTGCTTGAACAATATCACGCGGTAGCATGTGGTGTTTTGCATAGTGCTTAGAGATGATACCTGCAAGAAGATCGCGCTGCGTGGGAATTACTTTGCCATCCTTATTTGCATTTTCATTCAGTAGATCAGCGTTGCTTTGATCAACCAAACCAGAAATTTCAGCACTTAATGCACTTGCTTTTTCACGTTGTATATCACGGTCATGACGATACTCAATGTAAGCACGAGCTACATCTTCATCTACATGCATTAATTCTTTTTCGACCAGAGACTGGATCTTGGAAATCTCTATTTCGACTTTACCATTCATCTTCTCGCATACGTTAGCGGCTACAATATCGCCAAGTTCGCGCTTAGGGCTGTTGATGCTCTCTGCTGCTGCTTGAACAGCATTCTTAATGAGTTGTGCGTTAAAGGTTGCTTTTGCACCGTCACGTTTAACCACAACTGCTAATTCGTGTTGCTTCATAATCATATTCATTTCTCCTTATAGTTTTATTTTCTGAGCTGCAATTTGAAAGGCTTGTTTTTGTAAGTTTTGTTTCTTTTGAAACTCACGAGAGTACTCTCCCGAAAAAACAGCCAACTCAGCCAGGTGAAATGAATTCTCTATTGTTGAGAAATTCAACATTTTAGAGGCTTGAAGGGCTAAAATGAAATCCCCTTGCTCTAGATAGTACGCACACACACATATAATTTTCATAAAGTGCTTTACAACATAATGTCCGTTGGCAGTGTGCAAGGTGTTGACTTCGTACTCTAATGATTGGAATGCGTCATAACATTCTTTCTCCGTACGAGCTTGAGCAAATGCTTCTGGCTGGTGAATGTCCCACTCTTGAGCAATTTGAAGATGTTTGTCATAGCTTGCTTTTACGTAAGGCGCTAAGACTTCATCAATACGGTTAATCGTTGTGCCACCATAAATATGACTTGCCACTTGAGCAATAATCTGTGCGGTTACAGCTGTAGCAGTTGAAATTGATTTAGGAGTATCAATCTCAGCATTACCCATCTTAAAGCCATGCGTTAACATGCCTTTCAAATCAATGAGCATACAGTTAAACATCGGGAAGAAAGGCGCGTAATCAAGATCGTGATAATGGATGTCGCCTTCGTCGTGTGCTTGCACAACGTCCCTAGGAAGAATTCGAGTCTTCGCATAGTGTTTAGCGACGATACCCGCCAACAAATCACGCTGCGTCGGGATAACCTTGCCATCTTTATTAGCGTTCTCATTAAGAAGATCGGCGTTGCTTTCTTCAATCAGACCTTCGATCTCTTTAGTCAGAGCGCTTTTCTTTTCACGAGCAATATCACGGTCATGACGATATTCAATGTACGAACGAGCAAGTCCTTTATATGGACCTTGCATTAGTTCATTCTCTACCGCTGTTTGAATTTCTTGAATGTCTACATGTTCGCAATCCTGCAGTTTGAGCTCTACCGCTAAAGCCACATTTTTAGCGTAGATTTCGAGCTCTTTATCTGCATGTTCCGCCGCACTTACCACAGCAGCTTCAATACGATCCTTTGTAAACGGAGCACGAGAGCCGTCTCTCTTGATTACGATTGTTTTCACCCTTTCTCCTTACCCAAAGTATACTCACAGAGTTATCCACAAATACACTATATAGGGTTGTTACTTTTTATTCTGACACAATATATTGTGGTGTATTTAACGAAAAGCACCAAGCCAAAGTATTGATTCAGATCAATAAAAATTGGCTACTGAACAAGAAGAATTCGATCTAGATGAAGTAGATCTCATATGAAGGAAAAACAAAATTTTTCACGAAATTTAACGCATTTTTGGTTGCAATTTTAGTAACGCTTGCGGCACATTGGCTGTGAGGGAATTTTAAAATGGCAAGTGCGATGAAAAGAACATTAAGTTATTACAAGTGGTTATTTTCTTTAGTAATTGGAATATCACTTTTTCCTACATTGGTGTCAGCAACAACGTTTACTACATGGAATATTGAATGGTTAACGCTTAATCCATCATCAAAGTTCGAAGCAAGTCAAAGGGGAAAGGACGACTTTCTCGCTTTAGCACGTCAATTTGAAGTCCTCTCGCCCTCCGTGTTAGCGTTTCAAGAAGTAGATAGTCAGGAAGCCATCCGTAAAATAGTTGGCAACGATTACGACATTTATTTGTCGGATCGTGCACTACCATCTAATAAACAACATCAATTCTCCGCGATTAACCAATACACTGGCTTCGCTGTGAAAAAGGGTTTGTCCATCAAAGACGCAGCGGACTTCCCTCTTAGTACAGGTAGTAAACTAAGATTTGCTTCTGCAATCAAACTTAACGTGGACAACAAAACAATAAACCTGTTGTCAGTGCACTTAAAAGCCGGTTGCTCGGGAAAATTCGTCAATCAAAACTCATGTCATACTTTAAAAAAACAAGGAAAAGTCATAAATAGTTGGCTAAAGCAGGTCGAACAACAAAACGAGTTATACATTTTGTTGGGTGATTTCAATCACAACCTAGCGTATAACGGCGATTGGTTATGGAAGACAATCACCAATGGTCTAGATACTGCGCCGCGTTTAACCTCTCAGCAAACTAAAGCCACGTGTAAAGTAAAATCTCGCAAGAATAACGACAAAATACACCAATTTCGCTCTCTCATCGATCACATCATCGTCAGTCCAGAGTTAAGAACAAGTCCTGCTGTTCAAAGTCTCATGCCAGTCGAGGACGTGCTAAAGCACCAAATGAGTGATCACTGCCCTTTATCGATAGAGTTGTATGATTAACTAGAGATGACATTTCCAATTTTGATGTTTACAGTATTTTGGTTATTACTTAACCCAACCTTCAAGAGTGATCTTCTTGGTGGGCATAGCGCTGTAATGTCACTTTAGTTGAGGAGTAATCCAATAAATACGGTAAGCCACTACGCTGCTTGTTTTCCGTTTTCTTTCCTTGAGATATTATCGCCAATGAACATACCAACCAACATAGTGACAACAAAACCCAATACGCTATAACTGCCGTTTGCCATCGATGCAATTGCGGGTCCCGGGCAGATACCTGCAATCCCCCAACCTAACCCAAACAGAGCGGCACCGCTTAGTAGCTGACTATCAATTTTCTTGTTGTCGGACAAGCAGAATGAATCTGCACATACTGGCTCCTTTCTCTTGCGGATGATTAGCCAATAGCTTGGTGCAAATACCAATAATGCTCCACCCATTACAAACGCCAAATCAGGTGACCAATGGCCAGTAACGTCGAGAAAAGCAATGACATTCTTCGGGTCACTCATGCCTGAGATGATCATACCTGCGCCAAATAGCAAACCTGCAACGATAGATATCAACCTTTGCATATTCAAAACTCCTAAAGCACGTGTGTCATAACAAATGTGGTCAACATGGCCACCACCATAAAGGTTACAGTCGCCATTACTGATCGAACAGATAGTCGACCCATTCCGCAAATACCATGGCCACTTGTACAGCCATTGCCTAATTTAGTACCCATACCCACGAGTAAACCTGAGATAAGAACTAATGGTGTTGACACGACCATAGCAACAGGGGCTAATCCAAACCATTTTGCGGTTGCTACTCCGCCGACAACCATTCCCAATACGAACAATACACGCCAGCTTGTATCGCCGGCTCTTCCTTTATAGATTTTGCTCACTATGCCGCTAATACCAGCTACTTTGCCGTTGAAAAATAGTAAAATAGTCGCGGAAAGCCCTAGCATCATGCCGCCTAATAACGATGCCCACGGAATTGAAAACTCCATTGTTACCTCACTAAGAGTTAAATCTAAAAATAATGTTAGTGGCGAAACTTAACGAAAATTTCGCAAATTGAACCCACTACAGAAAGCCCTATCAATGGCAATATAAACTATGTAATTGGCTTATAAGCCCTGCAACTCTCTGATCTTTTAAAGAGTAATAGACATGTTGAGCTTCTTTTCTTATCCCTACTAGCCCTGCTTTCTTCAATACTGACAGATGTTGGGAGAAAGCAGACTGGCTTAGGTTTGAGTTGGACTGAAGCTGGCCTGCACCTTGTTCGCCATCTACAAGCTGGCATAAAACAAATAGCCTATCAGGGTGTGATAATGTTTTGAGTACATCCGCTACATCGATGACTCGGCTTTTCATTTCCATTAAGTCCACAACGGCAGTCTCCACGATTTGATCATTTTGCATAGCGCGCATTATCTATCCAATTTATTACTTTAGTCAATACTTAATTAGCTTTTTAATATTTAGATAATTTTACATTAGACATTTCTAATTTTATTGATATAGTAACGACAAATGAACATTGAATGCACGTTTAGAACATCGCACCTAAACGACACTGACAGAGGTAAAGTATGACTAAGATTTTAATCGTAGGCGGAGTTGCAGGTGGCGCATCTGCAGCAGCAAGAGCTCGACGTTTGAGTGAAGAAGCCGAAATTATTATGTTTGAGCGCGGACCTTTCGTTTCATTTGCAAATTGTGGTCTTCCCTATCACATAGGTGGAGATATCACCGACCGTTCAAAGTTATTACTTCAAACTCCAGAGAGTTTCCTCGCTCGTTTTAATGTTGACGTTCGTGTTATGAACGAAGTCATTTCCATCGATAAACAGAACAAATTTGTTACTGTTCGCAACCTCGTTGATGGTAGTGAATATTCTGAAAGTTATGATTTTCTATTACTAAGTCCTGGCGCGGCTCCATTTGTACCGACCATACCAGGCATTGATAACCCATTGACTCATACCCTTCGTAATATCCCCGATATGGATCGAATCATAAAGACGATTCAAATGAATAAGCCTGAGCATGCAACAGTCGTTGGCGGTGGCTTTATCGGATTAGAAATGATGGAAGCTTTCCACCAGCTAGGAATCAATACCACCTTAATAGAAATGGCCGATCAGGTGATGACGCCCGTTGATAAAGAAATGGCAGGTTTTGCACATGCAGAGATTAAACAAAGAGGCATTGATCTCAGATTGAGTGCAGCACTTGAATCTGTTGAGTATATTCCGAATGAACATATTGCCGATCAAAATGCTGGAGAGACAAACGAACATCAACATTTACAAGGCAAGTTACGTTTAACATTAAACAATGGCGATGCGTTAAATACTGATATGCTTATCTTGTCTATTGGTGTCAGACCGGAAAATACCCTAGCCCAAAACGCAGACCTCGAACTTGGTGCGTTTGGTGGTATCTCGGTCAACGAACACCTACAAACCAGCGACCCGTATATTTATGCAGTAGGCGATGCTGTTGAAGATCCTGATTTCATCACAGGAAAACCTAGCTTCGTTCCGTTAGCTGGGCCTGCTAATCGTCAAGGTCGGATGGCTGCTGACAACATGTTAGGCCGTAAAGAGAGTTATCAAGGCACACAAGGTACTGCGATTGTTAAGATCTTCGATCTTGCAGTAGCGTCCGTGGGTAAAAACGAAAAGTTGCTTAAACGTGATAATATCGCGTACGAGAAAGTATACGTACATACCGCTAGTCATGCCGGTTATTACCCTGGTTCGGAAATAGTCTCGTTAAAGCTATTGTTTAGCCCCGAAACTGGCAAAATTCTTGGTGCGCAAGCAGCAGGAAAAGACGGCATTGATAAACGTATCGATGTTTTAGCTGTGGCTCAACGTGCAGGAATGACCGTAGAGCAGCTACAACATCTTGAACTAACTTACGCTCCCCCTTATGGCAGCGCCAAAGATGTCATCAACCAAGCAGCCTTCGTTGCCAATAATATTTTAAAAGGTGATGCAACACCGATACATTTCGATGAAATAGATAATTTGAGCGACAACCAGTTGTTGCTGGATGTACGTAATCCAGGTGAGTTAGAAAACGTTGGTTTCATTGACGGCGCAATTAATATACCCGTAGATCAGCTGCGCCAACGTATGGATGAGCTTCCTAAAGATAAAGAGATCATTATTTACTGCCAAGTGGGGTTACGCGGTAACGTTGCATATCGTCAATTAGTGAATAATGGCTATAAAGCCAAGAACTTAATTGGGGGCTACCGAACCTTTAAGTTTGCACAGGCATAGCGCTACCTATTTAATCTAAATCAAAAGGAGCACTCAAAGAGTGCTCCTTTTTAATGTCCGAATTCGATATCAGTTAACCAAACAGACGCTTCCAAATACTTGGATTACGCTTGTCATGGTACTCCAATCTCAAGCTGTCCACTTCACGTAATGATTGCTTGGCCGCTTCAAGGTCACCCTGATCCAGTTCCGCATTGACTTCACTTACCGCGCCTGACAGCTTTTTGAAACCTTCCAAATACAATTCTGTTTTCTCTGGTGGATAATCACCTTGCTTTGAGTCGGCAATTAGATTTTCCAAATCAAGTACTGGTTTGCGCATTTCGTCAATGGACTGAGCTTCTGCTGCTTGTTTAAATGCTAACTTCATGGCTTGCATGTTCTTCTTGAGGTCCACCTCCTCTGCTAGAGCACTAGTAGAAAATAAAAGAACTGATGTAAGCAGGCTAGCCGTAGTTATTTTTATCATTATTATTCCTTTTGAAGATCAATTAGATCCCAGTTTCCTGAGGTCTGAATACCGAGTTTACTAAATCTCGTTACTACAACGTTAATGAAATTGTTTCTAAACGTTATTTACGCAAATCTTAGAATTCGGCAAACTCTTCTATCGGTGCGCGTCCTCTCAGCTCTAGGAAATCCAAGAATTGACGAGCGTTGTAAGTAATAATCTTATCCGTCGGCATTTCAACCGTAGTCAGCAATTCACTGGTCAGTTCGAATAAACCAATGGTATCGCAAAAATGTGAGTCACTGCCTGTAGTGATGTACCCACCCGCGCGCTTTACTGCTCGAGCGATGTCATAGCAGCGGTCCACACTTCCGACTCGGCTGTGCCCTCTCAGCGTTGAGTTATTGATCTCTATTGCGACATGATTGGCTGCCGCACAGTCCGCTACGCTTTGAAAATCAAAGTCAAAGTTCGGATTTCCCAAATGTCCAAGCGCATCCACATTGCCACTTTCAATTGTATTGATGAGCGCTCGAGTGTGTTCCTCCTTAGTAGAAGGTCTAAACACAGGTTCATGAAAGCTGCCAATAATCCAATCAAGTGCTTTGTATGACGTAGGATGTACATCAATGTCCCCATTCACATTAAGAATATTTGCCTCTACACCGCGAATAATAGCAACGTCAGATAGAAACCTTGGGATAACACGTTGGTTGGAGAAAAACCAAAAGTGAGGGGCACCAGGCATTGAATCAGCATGATCTGTAGTACACAGGACTTTTAATCCATGTTCTTTTGCCGCTTTAGCATTTTCAATAATGGTGCTGTAGGCATGCCCACTTGCATAAGTATGAGTATGCGTATCTACCTCAAATTTCATTGTTATCTCCTCTATTGCTATTAAGCCTCTATTATCAGCGGAAACTGTGGCACTTTAACGACAGCGAATATCGATTGCTCGCATAACGTAAATCGTCTTAGAAAAAATCGATACCGCCACGTCCGCTATTTGGGTCTTTTGATTTAGAGCGCGCTTTATTCGGCTCAGTAGATTTCTTTTTCTGTTTAGCCGATTGCTCTCTCGTCTTTTTTTGCTGCTTGTTCTGCTTTTTTTGTTTTGACGAAGGCGCTGCTACCTCTGGCTGTTTAGGTTGCAGCTGTTTTCTTTCCTCAGGTTCAACAGGCGGTTTGTCACATACAACGACATAATATTCTTGGTTAAACTCAAAGAAGTCACCATCATACATTTTGCGTCGTTTTCGTGTTTCTAGCTCGCCATTCACCGCTACATAGCCTTCCGCTATAAAGTGCTTAGCTTCACCGCCGCCTCCAACAAGGTTTGCTACCTTAAATAGTTTGTATAGCTCGATTGGATGGCTTGAAACTTCGATACCAATAGCTTCAATCTCAATGGCATCGTCGTCATAGTGTTCGTCGTTGTATTCTTGGCTCATAATGTGATTTGAATCGAATATTTCCCCGCATTGTACTGTGTTGTTGAGTAGCAAGCCATTAAAAAGCCCCGTAAAACGGGGCAATTCGTATTTTCCTCTTTTTCTCACCAAGCGAGGTTGTTACTACTCGCTGACACGAGTTTCTGAGCCGGTGGGTTACCATCATAGGTCCAGATTTCAACTAAGAACGCATCAACGTGTTCTGCAGCTGAGAAATCGATTTGAGCACTCCCATTGTTCAGTGACGTAGAGGCGATTTTACTGTCGTACACTGGAGTGAGTACACCAGAGCCGTCGTCCTCATATTCTGTATAAACCGAGGCAAACGCTCTACCAGTTACGTCGTTACTTGCGTCAATGTCCAATGAGTAGTCTTCGATTGGCTTATAATCCAACGTATCCGGTATAGACAGATCACCCATTGTTCTTGATACTGACACTGTAACCGGAGCTGGAACCGGCTCAGGAGCGGCCTCGGTGGTATTCCCCGTAGAGCCCCCACCTGAAGAGTCGCCGCCACCACCGCCACCGCCTCCACAAGCAGTGAGTGTTCCGAAGGCAATTAGTAAGGTTATATATTTGGTATTCATAATCATCTCCTAAGGAACGTAACATTTGCCGGGCGCAGCATATTGCGATTCAAACCAGTTTTGAGCATTCTCTCCAGATGACTCTGCGTAAGTAGCAAATTGAGGATACGCAACCACCAAATCGATATACTCTAGTGGCCACTCCCACTCGTCATTTATTAATAGCGCCCAAGGCAGATTCTCTGCTGTCTTAAAGTACACGCCAGTATTTGAGTTGCTTACATCGACGCCTAAACCAGCGAACATATCTGCATCAAATTGCTCAGTTGGTTCGTAGTTAGGTAGGTGCACTTCCCATTTACGCCCTGGTTCAGTAAACCCATCTCCATGATACGTATTGTCTGTAGCGAAAATGAAAGGGTCGTACGGCATAGCCATTAACCCAGTAGTAGTGCCGCTATTGTAGTTAACGTGAACCGTAAAGTTGAGTTGCACATCCTCTTGCTCAGCACATGAAGACAAAGTCCTATGGAAATCGCAACCGTCTACTTTAAATGTCGACGTATCGTTAGTGATGATAATAATCGCTTCATTAGAAATCAGTTCTAATCCACTTGAAGCCAATGTCTCGCCGTTTTGGATTTGACGAGTGGTAGCGCTATCAATATCGTCACGATTGACACCTTTGAGTCGGATAGCAAAGCCATTATGGTAAGATGCACCCACTGCCCCTAAGTAACCATCAATCTTAGATTTTACTACTTGGTCGTTTTTGAGAATTTCCGTGACACGGTAACGCACAACGACATCGTTCATGTCATAGTCGGCGGTATAAGGCCAGTTATCTTCAAACGCAACAGTGGCATAACCAGTGGCATTGGGATAATAGCGAACGGTGATGCCATCTCCAGTAACCGTAAGAGCATGATCCTCAACTTCACCACTCGTTGAACCACCAAAATAATTTAACCCTGTTTGTTGACTAAAGCGGAAACGACTCCAAGTTGTACCCACTGTTGCATCAATATCAGCTGTAAAAACTAGATCGTTGTTTCCCGCAGATAGCGATTCGTCGGTAAAAATCTGCTCCCCCGCATCCGCAAAGTCACCATCTTGGTTCCAATCTATCCATGCAGACAGATACCCAGAGGTGGAAGCATTAACCCTAACAATACTATCGAGCCCTGGTTCGACCGCAGTGACAAATCCCACACCGTTTTCATCATCAGTGCCTACTTCATCATCCGCTAAATTGTTGTAACGTCCATCTTGTTCACCATCTGGTTCCCCACTTCCCAACCATGTACTACCGTCTAGCTCATGTCGTGGGCCATTGTCAGCAAGTTTTGTTGAGTAACTTTCCGGAGCATCTCCAAAATCAATGTTTGAGTCCTCATCTATCACTGGTGCATTCGCACATCGAGCGCCATCGTTTTGGTTCGAATTTGGACCATCGGCAAATTTGACAGCCGGAACTATGCCCGCAGTAATGTTTGCGGCATTACCCGGTGAAAGGTCAATGCGATAGATCTGACCATCTTGATTTCTCGACACATAATAGTAGCCATCTACATCGAAGTACCCTGCACCAAACGTACCCGTTTCGCCAGTATCACCAATATAAGTTTCCTGACCTGTGCTAGCGTTAAACGAATATAAAGCACCCGAGCCGTTATCCACGCCATAGAGCTTGCCGTCGCTTGGATGGAAAGCGAAGTCAGTGAGACTTACTACCGCACGCGTCGTCACTCGATTAACCGGTAAAACTGCACTACTATCACTCGCGAGTGGTGAAAGATCGATAGTAAAAAGTCCTTTTCCTGTTCTATAAAGGTAATAAACACTTTCGTAGACATCACCGACATAAAAAGTGTGGTCAGTTGGTAAACCCGATGTATTCACGACTTCCGCTTGGAAGTCACTCCCTAAGCGAACGATTCGCTTATTGCTAGTGTCATACCCATAGATATAACGGTTGTCAAAGTCGAAACCGACACCGTTAATGTTCACATTCATACCAGTATCACTTTGCAATAGACTAGTCGTGCCCGTAACAAGGTTGACACCATAAACTTGAACTGGATTAGATTGGAAAAGATAGGCTTTGCTTGGGCACGTATCAAACGGCGCGGCGTTGCTAGACGTACTAAACAATAGTCCGCTCAGGGCCAAGGAAGCCACCAGTCGTTTTGTGCCTTGTGGTAACATCTGTTTTTTCATCTGCTGTTCCCTGCTTATGAATGATCAATCAGATGTCTACAAAACTCATGCCATATATTTATTTACTATATTTCAAATAGTTATACTTTCCATTAAATCTATTTTCAATCTGCAATTCAATTTAGCTAACCTGCGACGGAAGACTTTTCTTTATGAGAAATAATGACCTTTTGAGGCGGAAATACCGTTGTTAGAACACTGGTCATTACAATGAGCATTAAACCAAGTAACTGTGTGTGACTGAAATCAACATCAAACACAAGAAATTGCCATAACGCTGTGAAAGCCAGATTGCTATAGATTAAAGGTGCTAATTGGGAATTGCTATCAGCAGTTGAATAGGCTTTGTGTCGCGAAACCTGCGTATTGATAATCAATAGTGCCATAATCACCAAAGCCAAAAGAACCCCAGTATTTACAGCATTGTCGCTGAAAATACTCACAGGAGAAGTCCAGTGAGAAAACGTCACAATCGGTAGTAGAATTAAACTCGCAATACCAAATGTCCAAGCATTAGTTTCTAAACCTGACATTTCCGTTTTTGACGCTTTATATAGGCTGAGTTGAGAGCCAGCATTAAAGAACCCCGCCAGAAGACCGACTAAAAGTTCAGGTTTGACAACAAACCCACTACCATCATTGGCCAACGTTACCACTCCTATAAACGTCATAAACAACGCTACGATAGTCGACCAATGGAGCTTAATATTGAAGAGTATCTTTTCCAAAACTGCGATAAAAACAGGCCCTGTTCCAAATAGCACTGCACTTTCCACCAGTGAGAGTTTGTTCAATGCATAAATAAAGCACAGTTGACAGGCTCCAATACACAATGCTCTTACGACGAGTAACTTGGCCATGGCCAAATTAGGTGTTCTTATCTTAGTGAAAAGCAGTATCAAAAATATGAGCAAAGCAGGAAGCGCAAATCGTAAGAACGCCAATGTGGTCACATCAAGGCTTTCAGACAAGAATTTAGTTAATAACCCAGTGGCAGATAAGCTAAGTGTCGACGATAACATATAGAAAACAGGAGTATGGGTTAGTGAAATTTTAATCATGTATCGTGCTCGCGAAATGTGTCTTTTGGGCTAAATTATAGTGATCGCGATCACTGAAAAATACTGAGTAATTATTAATGATTATGTAAGTTTTACTTACATAGAGTGATAAATGAAAAAATACCTTGCACTCAAATCCATCTATACATTCGTAGCCGTAGCCGAAACAGGAAGCATGTCCGAAGCGGCACAAAAGCTATTTGTAAGTCACTCAGCTGTAAGTCAGTCAATTAAATCATTAGAAGAAAAACTCGATACTAAGCTGTTTCTTCGAATTGGACGGCGCATAGAGTTAAATCAACAAGGCCGCCTTTACTATAAAAAAGTTGCGCCTGCTCTAGAGAAAATTGTTGAAGCTAATGAAGCATTGCTTAACAAAACCGTGACAAATAGGCTTACTGTAAACATGGTTAACTCATTGGCTCTTCACTGGTGGATCCCGAGAGTAACCAATCTCCAACATTTTGCTCCAAATCTGGATATCCGTATTTCAAACTTAATTGGCAGTTTTAACCTTGAGAGAGAAGGCGTCGATATCGCCTTGATTCACGGTAAAACAGACGAATGGCAAGATTATTATTGTGAAAAACTGGGTGACGATGAATTGGTGTTAGTGTGTAGCCCTAACCTACTCGATAAACACGCAGCCATATCACTCGACGCTGTGCTAGGGGATTATCCTAGCATTTTGGTTACTAACGATAGACGGAAATATGATTGGGATACATGGTGTAATGCCAACGCTTTAACACTCCCTAGATACCATAATCACCTGATTTTTAATGCTTCTGTACAAGCTATACATGCCACCATCAGAGGCTTAGGCATACTTGTCACTCACCGTTTGTTTATCAAAGATGAAGTGGAACAAGGACTGCTAGTTGAACTTGGTTCCCCCATCCCAAATCCTTATCAAGCGTTCTACTTTGCGTGTCCTCTAAAGAGTTTGAAATACGAAAGTGTTATTACGCTAAGACAATGGCTGCGTACCGAGTTCGGCCAAAAAGAGTAGTCGATATAAGCGCTTGCTCCACCTATTATTCAAGAATTTTGCGACAAAAACTTCGCTCGCCACTCGAATGCAGGGCTTTACTATCTCGTTGAACCTCCTACAATGTGCACAAATTTCAAAATATAGGTTTTCACTCATGTCTATCCAATGGTTTCCAGGACCTAAGTATTAACTTCCAACGGCATTCAATGATTTCCAATTAAACACGAAATATCAATATCTTATTTTAACGTTACAGTTTTATAACGTCCTAAGAAAACTCGTTGTTTCCAGCGCTTTTTGTACCCCATGATGTACCCCATATAACTAAACTCCTGTATACTCCTCGCAAATTTTCTTGAGGGGTTCGCATGCCAAAATTAACCGTCAGACTATCCGACAAAGAGATCAAAAAAGCAGAAGTTAGAGATAAGGAATACATCCTCGCTGATGGGAACGGACTCAACATTCGTATTCGACCGAATGGCACAAAGTCATGGCAATTCAGATATAGCGCCCCAGTAACTAAGAAGGTAAAAAAACTATCTCTTGGTTCGTACCCTGCCCTAAAACTGGCTGATGCAAGAAAAGTTTCTCAAGAACACCGTAATCTCATTGCCAATGGAATTGACCCAAAAGACCATCTGGAGCAACTTAAGCAGGAAGCCATTCGTCTAGAAACCAATACTTTTTTCGCAGTAGCTGAAGAATGGTTCAGCAGGAAGAAGAAAACTGTCAGTGCTAATCATGCCGAACGTATCTGGAGGACATTAGAGCTATACGCCTTTCCCCACTTTGGTAGAACTCCAATTGCTTCCATCACTCGCTTGAGCGCAGTACAAGCTTTACGCCCACTTGAGGACGACCAAAAGCTATCGACTATTAAGCGAATTTGCCAATCCCTTAACCAAATTATGGAGTACGGCGTTGATAGCGGCATTATCATCGCTAACCCACTGACTCGCATGATTAACGCATTTGAAAAGCATGAAGTAGAGCACATGCCGACGATAAGACCTGAGTTACTAAATAGATTATTAAAGCAACTACAAGATAACGCCAACATTCGCCACAAAACTAAACTGTTGATTCTTTGGCAGCTTCACACAATGACCCGACCAAAAGAAGCCGCTCGGGCACGTTGGAGTGACATAGATCTGAACCAAAAGTGCTGGACTATCCCACCAGCAGAAATGAAGCGTAGGAAAGAACATAGAGTGCCACTAACAGAGGCAGCAATTGAGATTTTATCGCAGATGCGATTGCAGAGTGAAGAGCATGAATACGTGTTCCCAAGTGAGCGTAACCCTACAAGCCACGTAAGCGTTTATACAGCTAATGCTGCTCTAAAGCGAAGCCTTGGCTTCAAAGATGAACTTGTTGCTCACGGTTTACGATCTATTGCCTCTACGGCTTTACACGAACAAGGCTTCGACACTTTGCATATCGAAGCCTGTTTGTCCCACTCAGATCAAAACGAAACCAGAGCAAGCTACAACCGTTCTGATTTCTTTGAACAAAGGAAAGAGATTATGAATTGGTGGAGTGATTTTATCTTAGCAGCAAACTAACATTATTTAGTAAGCAATGGTTCAGGTGGCGTCTGCCAATCAACTATTCCAGCTTCCATCATACCTTTCAACGCCTGATCCAACCACAGGCGTTACTTTACTGAGTCAACTGTAATCGACTTTTATCATTTGTTATTCAATACAGTAATCAATCTTCTATAGAAAGGATCACTTGCCGGATTATAGGAGTCTGAACCACCCCAGTAGTAGTTACCAAGCACCGTTTTCACATTGTCATAATGACGGCGCAAATTAATCGAGCGTCTCTTAGGGGTTGTGCCTAGTGAAACCTGAATTTGTGCTTTCCAAGGATGGTTACTACCCATAATGTTCTCATTTCGTGCAATTAGCTTAGTAATGAAATGCTCGCCAACAAGGCGGTCTGATTTCAACAGATTACAATCACCGTGCGCTAACACCAAGTTCCAGATCTCGTCATGATTTAGTACTTGTCTAGGAAGCACATGATCAACATGAATATCCCCGTCCATTTTTTCACCACAGTAAAAACAAGTATTACCCTGATAACCGGATAAAAATGGGATGTTGTTTGTCAACGCTTTACGTTCGTAACCGTCTTTAAGGTAGATTTCTCGAATATCATTCGCTAATTCGAAATCTGTCTGATTGATGCTGAACGCTCCTTCTAATAGACCCCACCTAGCATCAATTTCTTCACCTAAGGTATCCAATTGACTATTGTTCAATCCCAACAACGAATCTTTGAGAATCAACTTCTTCCCCATTTCAATTTCATAGAAGTGATTGGCAACAATACTTTTATCCGTTCCAATAGTTTGAAAACGTGGGACGACATCATCAAATGCAGTATCCCCTACTTTTTGTATTGCCTCAGAACGTTTAAGGACACCCAATTGATGCTCCTTAACAATGCGCTCCATCTTGGTCATACGATTAGGGTTCCCTTGCTGGGGCATTGGATTGTTCGTTAGACGCAACATATAAAAGTCAAAGTACAGTTCTGACAACTGCCCCCACTCGATCTCACTTTGCTGATGTCTTGAAGCAGTAAGAAGAGTCTGAGCAAGACCCATTTTATAAGTAGCAGCATTTAGACCAAATAATACGATGCCTTTAAAAAAATCTTCGTCGGTAAAGTTCACTATACGTCCTTGATCAAAATTGCATTGAGCCATTTCTCATCTTCACGTCCCTCGCGCAAATCATATGTCTGCCACGTTTTATGTGTACGTAAAGTAGTACTCGATAGCACGTTATCCAAAAGGGACTCATTCAAGTTAGTAAATAGTCGCCCCTTACGTTCAACCTCAGTTTCGCCATATTTGAAAGAGCAATAAAACACGCCTCCTAAGGCAAGATGTTTTGACAGATTAACAAAAACATCCTCCAGCTCGTTATACGGGACATGAAGAAGAGAAGCGCACGCCCAAATAGCATCAAACTTTTTGTCAGATTTAAAATTCTGAAAAGTAGTGACCTCTACGGGTTGACGAATTGTGGCTTCAGCCAACTTTGCTAGTTCTTCACTGGCATCAATAGGATGAACATTAAAGCCTAATTCCTTAAAAGCTCTAGAATCACGCCCAGAGCCACAACCTGCATCTAAAATAGCGCTTCCGGATTGCAGTAAGGTAATAAACTCCCGATAGAGAGTTTCCATGTCAACATTAATCGTTGCGTTAAAAAACTCTTCGGCATTTTGGTTGTAGTAACTCATACAAGATAATGACCTTTCGATAAATCTTCGTTATAGACGCTAGTTAACAACTGGTTTATTAACAGACGAACCCTATTTAGAATCGGTGTTGTCGCCTAATGAAAGCCCCTAATAAAGGTTTCAGTAAACGCCTTTAGTCGCTCAGATATCCTTGGCAAGATTGTGCGGCGTGTTCTAAAAGTCATCTTCTCAGTTGTGAGCTGGGCGATATCATCCGACTTCAAGCTGTCTACACTCATACCGTTCTCGATGTTCGTCACCATTTCGCTGAACCTATCGGTGTCTAGCTTCTCTTCTTCTGCTATCTGGCTTAGTTCTTTTTGCTTTTGCTCTTCTATGTACTCATCAAATTCAGCACCTTGTACCAAGCCTTGCATACTCTTCTCGATAAAATCTTCAATGAGAGAACGCTTGCTATACAAAGTCGGTTCTGTCGCCAGCAAGTTAGCAATAACTTGACGTTTTTTCTCTTTCGCTTCATCACAAGACTCTTCGAACATTGTCATTAGCAGATGACGAATGTAGCCAACATTAACTTCATCTCTTTGAAGTAACTCTAGCTCAAAATCAATGTCTGCTAAGATAGACTCTTTATCAGCAGGCCCTTTCTTGAATTCACGAGCTAAATCGCTGTATTTAGAGGCGTAGTCAACGAACTCTTGCTCAGACATTCCAAGCGTTTCAATGTCGAAATCGCTAAATGTCTCAAGTTGGTTCTTTAAGCGCATCAAGATGCGGAACTGCTTAATAAAGCTCGCTTGCATATCTTCGTCAGGCAAGTCATCGACACTTTGCACATCAGGAGCAATTGCTTTCAACGCTTCAAGCGCTTTAGAAAAGTCTTCCGTCAGCCCATTAAGATCTGGTACTTCAATAAACTCGATTGGCTGTTTATTTGAGAACAGCGTAAACGCCTCGTCCGCTTGCGGTTTGAGGTTGCGGTAACACATGACGTTACCATGCGACTTCACTGTGCCGTTTAGGCGGTTAGTTCGGGAGAAGGCTTGCACCAAGCCATGGTATTTAAGGTTTTTATCGACATAGATGGTATTCAAACCGGGAGCATCAAAACCTGTAAGGAACATGTTCACCACCAGCAAAATATCTACCTCACCGTTCTTGGTGCGGTTCGATAGATCCTTGTAGTAGTTGTAGAAACTGTCGGTATCTTGGGTTGAGTAGCTTGTACCAAACTGCTGATTATAGTCTTCGATGTAAGCGTCCAGCTTATCTCGACTATGCACTTTGGCATTGGCTTCCGCTAAGCCTTTAACGTTGACTTCGCCTTCGAACTCTTCTTCCTCATTTACACCGTAACTGAAAATGGTGCCGATATTGAGCTTATGCTTACCCTCTTCTTCAAGGGCTTTGAAGGTGTCGTAGTAGGTGATGAGGTCAGGCACACTTGCCACACACAGCATGGCGTTAAACTTACGTTTGGTCTTATGACCGTGGATGCCAATGATGTGCTCACACACTTGTTTAATGCGCTTTGGAGAGCTAAAGAACTCGGCGACATCGATACTGCTAACATCGACATCCATGCCGTCGTTTTTATGTTTCAGCTTGCCGTAATACTCAATAGCAAATGGAAGAACGTTGTCATCTTTAATGGCATCAACAATCACATAGCTATGAAGACGCTCACCAAACAGATCTTTTGTAGTTCGCTTCTGCGTCCCTTTTCCTTCCACTTTTTTAACGGTCGCATTGTCAGCGAAGATAGGTGTCCCCGTAAAACCAAATAGCTGTGCTTTTTCAAAGAAGTCGACGATGTTTTGGTGCGTTTCGCCAAATTGGCTACGGTGACACTCATCGAATATGAAAACCACTCGCTCTTGGCGTAAGTGCTCAACCTGTCCTTTAAATCGAGGCTTAGTGATCAAGTTATTAAGCTTTTGAATCGTTGTAATAGTCAGCTTGTTGATGCGATTAACTTTATTACTGCAGATAGGCGCATACTCAGCAACTTGCGGTAGCTCTTCACCATCGTTAACACCACTTTCTTTGGTGTTTAGGGCTTTCTTTGGTACAGGTCGTGAACCGAGGAACTGATTCAGAAGGCTTTTGGTGTCACCCGTGCTGTCGACACTGCCTCTTAAAAAAGCATCAAACTCTTTGGCTGTTTGATAATCGAGGTCTTTACGGTCGACCACGAATACCACTCTATCCACATCCTCAAGCGTAGAGAGGATCTGAGCGGTTTTGAAGCTAGTCAGTGTCTTACCACTGCCTGTAGTGTGCCAAATGTAACCGTGGTTATTGTTGGTCTTAACCTGATTAACGATCGCTTCTACCGCATAGAATTGGTAGGGGCGCAGCACCATCAAAAACTTACCTGACTCGTTCTGTACGATGTAACGGGTGAGCATCTTCGTCAGATGAGGTTGATTTAAGAAAGCATCGGCAAACTGAGGCAGTGAGTTAATCTTGTTATTTTCAACGTCCGTCCAGTGGAAAGTCTGCTTAAATGAAAGTTCACGGTTGTTAGAGAAGTATTTGGTGTTAACACCATTAGAGATAACGAACAACTGTACATAGTTGAACAGCCCGCCTTGCGCACCATAGGTATGTTTGTCATAACGCTTAATCTGATTGAATGCTTCCGCTAGCTCAATACCTCGGCGTTTTAGTTCAATTTGAATCAACGGTAAGCCATTCACCAAGATGGTGACGTCGTAGCGGTTCTCGTACGTGCCTTGAATGGTTATCTGGTTGGTAACTTGGAAGCAGTTTTTCGTCGCATCATCAAATAACAGAGTCAGGTAATCGGTGGTGCCGTCTTGTCGAGTGACATCCACCTTGCCTTTCAAGCGCTTGGATTTATCGAAGATGCTGCCTTTTTCAAGCTTAATGAGCACACTGTCAAACTCACGCTCGGTTAGTGTTACACCATTGGCTTTCTCAAGCTGAGTTTTGAGGTTAGCCTTTAGCGCCTCTGCGTTACCAATATCAACAGGTTTGAAATCGGCAGCGACAAGCTGATCGATTAGCTCTTTTTCGAGTTGTGCTTCTGATTGTGTGCTCATAATTCTTCTATTTATATATCCAACTAACGTTATTTCCGTAGCATTTAACAAAGCGATTGAGGTGAATAAACGCAGCTAACGCCGTATCGTCCCAATCGAGCAGTTAAATTAAACGAACATTTGCTGTAACAACCCCTTCTTCCACTCTTTGACTTTCTCAAGCTCTGAGTTGGCTAAGCCAATCTTCTTGTCGATAGCTGATAAGAAGTTCACAATTTTGGTTTGTTCTTCAATCTGAGGGATCGAGACTTTCAAGCTCTTTAAGTGAGCAGCGTACAAGTGAATCACGGATGCGCCTTGTGCTAATGCTGCCAATTCAAATTTCTTTACAGTGTTTAACTGAAAAGATAGAAAGGCACCATTCATCTTGGACCGGATAATTGTAAGATCGCCACTTAAAGCTATACCTGCAGATTCAATGCACGAGGCAGTAGCGATATCGAGAGCTGTTTCACCAGAGGAAGGAATAATTACATCGTTAGCACGACTCAAAACTAACTCGTCAACGGGCAAATTGGTTTTAGATTTGATCTTCTCTATCACTTCATTATAAGTGGTATATAACTCACCATAACGCACACATGGAGTAGCACCGTCTTCTACAATATCTGCTTTAGATATACCTTTTCCTTTAGAAAAAGTAGCAACATCACCCAACTTCTTCTCTTCCCAATCAGGAAACTCGCTACCGTCATCCGCTTTAAAGCGCAGTGTCGGTGGAACAAAGGTTAGCTGCCCATCTTGCTCTTCCCATTTGCCATTGAACAACTGCTGCATCAAACCTTTTTTGTACTCGGTGAGCTTGTCTTTTTTCTCGGTAAGTAGTGTGATTTTCTCATCTACCTTAGATAAGAAAGAGGCGATTTTTTGTTGTTCGGCAAGTAAAGGAAGCTTTAACTTAAACTCTTTTAACCAAGAAGAATTCAGATTGTTTTTGGCTCCACCTGCTACTTTTTGTTCAACTTGCCTCCAGAAATATTGAGTGTCCATCCAGTGTTTAACGTAGTGGTTATTACACCTTTCGCTGACAGTGATAGCACCCAAGCTCACAAATATCCCGAACTCTATATCATCTTCAAGGACGATTGGGTTTCCTAAGTTTGAACCGACTCTTGTAAAGAGAATGTCTCCAACCTTTGGTTTAGCACTTTTTGGTAAAGTCTGAAATTCTTCTTCTGACATATACTTTATATCATCAAAATCAATATACCCACCCGATATGTTTTTCGAGGATAAAAAGGGTCTACCTTCAGCTACATACTTTGGCGTATGCGTCAGACCTATTTTGATTTTAGCTATCGAGTCAAAACCGACATTAGTTAAAGGCTCATCAAAAAACCTCAGCTTCGGTACATTCATCTGTTCTGTCATGAAATACCTACCTTAGAACGGTGCCTTGATGTTGAGCTGAGAGCAAAAATCAGCAATATCAACGTCTACTGAGTTCATCTTCGTTTCTAGCTTTGCAAGGTCAGATGCTACTGCATCCAGATCAACAGGCTCTTCTTCTTCAAAGGTATCCACGTAGCGAGGGATGTTGAGGTTGTAATCATTCTCCGCAATCTCGGATAGCTCAGCGACATGAGCAAATTTCTCGACAGACTCACGCTTACTGTAGGCTTCTACAATGCGATCGACATCTTCATTGCGCATAAAGTTTTGCGCTTTGCCTTTTTCGAAGTGGTTAGAGGCATCGATAAACAGCACGTTGTCATCGTTCTTGCGGTTCTTATTGAATACCAAGATACAAGTTGGAATGCTTGTACCAAAGAAGATACCCGCAGGTAAGCCAATCACGGCATCTAGGTAGTTCTTTTTCTCGATAAGATGTTTACGGATGTGACCTTCTGCCGCACCACGGAATAGGATACCGTGAGGAACAACCACCGCTAGTGTGCCCGTTTCATTCAATTGGTGGATCATGTGAAGCACAAAAGCGAAATCAGCTTTCGATTTAGGGGCAAGCTTGCCGTAATCGGCGAAGCGCTCACTGTTTAGGTGCAGTTCGTTAGCACTCCAGTTGGCAGAAAACGGAGGGTTCGCTACTACCGCATCAAAACGTTGCTCTAGGTGCATTGGGTGCTCTAGGGTGTCATCGTTTTTGATATCAAACTTATCGTAACGTACGCCGTGCATCAGCATATTCATACGAGCTAGGTTATAAGTGCTTGGGTTTTGCTCCTGACCACAAAACTCTAGGCTATGGCTACCGACTTCACGAGCGACACGCAGTAGCAATGATCCTGAACCACAAGTAGGGTCATATACCGATTTCACATTACCATCTAGACTAACAAGCTTAGCGAGAATCTTACTAACCTGTTGCGGGGTATAGAACTCACCCGCCTTTTTACCCGCACCAGAGGCAAACTGACCGATAAGGTATTCGTAGGCATCACCCAGCAAATCAATCTCGGTATTTTCTAGGTGAAAATCGATGTTATCTAGGTGAACCAAAACCTGACTGATTAGCTTATTACGTGCGTCTGGGTTTTTACCTAATTTGCTTGAGTTAAGATCTAACTCTTCAAACAAACCATTGAAGTCATCAGCAGAGTCCGCCGCTGTGGTGGATTGTTCAATATCAGCAAGAGTGCGATCAAGCTCATCGATAATAAACTCTTGCTTCTTGCCACGCCCCGCTAGGCTAGAGAAAAGCTGCTTAGGCGCAATAAAGTAGCCAAGGTTCTCGACACACTCTTCACGAAGGTCATTGAGCAGCTCTTTATCATCAACAGCTCCAACAAAGGTAATGCCATCTTCGGCAAGTAGCTCATCACAGTAGCGGTTTAGCTTGTCTGATAGATACTTGTAGAAGATAAGCCCCAGAATGTAGTCACGAAAGTCGTCTGCTGACATATTGCCACGTAGTGTATTGGCGATGTTCCAGAGCTGTTTTTGAAGTTCTTGTTGGTGTTCACGAACCATTGAAAACCTTACTAATAAATACACAGAAAAAGAGTTGCGCGTATTGTACCAGAAGATTCCAAAATGTGGTTTAACGTATTAATTTGACATAACTAAAATTTTACCTAGCTAGCCTTATTCCAGTGCCTTTTAACTGTAGCGATACCTAGGTTTAACGCTGACGCAACTTTTGACTGAGACAAACCTTCGGCCTTTTTGTCTTGTACCATTCTAGTTGTCAGATGAGCAGCAGGGCGACCTAGCTTTTTTCCTTCAGCTTTTGCTCGCTCAATTCCTTCTTTGGTTCGCTCCCTGATACGATTTCTCTCAAACTCAGCAAAAGCAGAGAACATTTGTAGCATTAGCTTTCCTTCAGCACTTGAAAGATCTGCTACTGGTAAATCTAAACAAACCACCTTAATCCCTTTTTCCGTTAAAAGGTTAATTGTGTTTTGTACGTCAATATTATCTCTACCCAAACGATCTAGCTTTAACACCACCAGCGTGTCCCCTTCTTCCATTTGATGAGTTACTAGCGTTTTAAATCTTTCACGCTTCATAGCCTCTATCGAGCCAGAGACAGTTTCACTAATGATTCTCGAATCAGTAACTTCATATCCTTTCTGTCGAATAGCTATTATTTGGTTTTCGGTAGTTTGTTCGGTTGTCGACACACGACAGTAAGCAAATACGCGCATTACTTTTCCCAGCCTCAAGATGGTATCAATTATAGGGGAATCATAAAGTAATGGTATCATTAAGTAAACACGATATTTTTATGATACCAATACTCCGTTGAGCTGACTGGTATCAACATACGAATATTTGTTGATACCAGTCTCTCCAGTTTGCAGAAATAAAGGATTATTGGTTAGACATCATTTTTTGAAACGCCATAAATTGCTCAAACTGCTCCTTCATGTCCGACGGTGTATCTGTGCTCGATTTCGCTAACTTCTTTAGCAACTCTGCTTGTCGATAGTCAGCAACCTCACCATAGCTATAGAAAGTGGTTAAAACCCCCTCATGCCCTAGGTTTTGACTCCACGCTTTAAACTCTTCAGCGTTACTACACAATTTTTCACCTAGTCTCACTAGTGTGTTGCGAAAACTATGCGGGTTGTAATACGGTAGCTCAGCAGCTTTGAATGCCTGTTTAAATATTCGACGAATAGGACCAGCTGTTGTCCAGTGTTCATTTGTTAACCCCATCGTCTCAAACTTGTGACTAGGGCTATTTTTTACCTTTGTTTTAGGAAACAAGGGATCATCAGCCCCAAATGATAGTTCATGTTCCAAATAGCTAACCCATTCCGTCAAAATTTGCAGAGGAAGCTCACCTACTGGAAAAAAGTAGGTTGTAAATGTTTTACTGAACTTCGTTTTCACCTCTCTCGCATCCTGATATAAGCTTTGCTCTGCAATACAGATATGCTTTAGCTTTAACGAAGCTAGCGCTCTATCTCGTGCCCCAGTCAGAAGTGTACAAGCTACAAGAGCTCGATCTCTCTTTTCAATGTGAGTCATACACGGCATAGCAGTAAGAACCTGAGTAATCTGCTCAACGGTTGGCACTGGCTTTTTCCTGCGGGCATTGGCGATGCGAGCATCCTTTTCAGATAAATTGAAATACTCCGTATCACTGTATGTTAATCGAGAACGATAGCCGCTCCGTAGTGCTAACCACTGAAAGAACGCCTTTAGGTGTCTCAACGTCGTATGTATCGTAGCCTTGCTCAAAGGCTTATCAGTCACTGCGTTTTTTTGCTCCGTTAAGTACTTCTTAAACCCAACCGCTTGCTGGCGATGAAACTGCTTAAAATCTTTGTATTTGGTGTACTCCTCAAAGCGGTTTATCGCCTTCGTTATACCGTCTACAGAGGAATCACTCTGACGTTTCGCTTCTTTCAAAAATTCACAGTAGCAGCGAATTGCTCGAACATTGTTTGAGTTATTTTTCTTCATATTATTGAGTTCTCATAGTTAGGTACAATTTAGGAGAGGACTAACTCTCATACTTATGTGTTTTTGTGCTATCGGTACTTTCCACCAGCAACTCATTGCGAACGGAGTCCAATCGCCTCCAACTAAAGAATTTATTCACCTTCGAACCACACTTGACGCATGTTCCAAATACTCTCCCTATACCACTAGGTAACTGCACAAACTTCACTGAATCAGGGCTAGGCAATCGTGGTGCTCTGCACCTCAAACAATACAACTCAGAACCATTACATTGACGTCTGTTTCCCTGACGGTTCTGACGAATAAATAGCCTTAAGTCGGTACCCAATATCAGTAGTGGACGTAGCTCGTTGTATACTGGCAAACCGCTTTTGACCCAGTTTCTCACCGTTCTTTTATGAACATTGAACAACTCGGCGACCTCCTCCACCGTATAGCTACGGTGGATCTTGGCTAAATTTGGATTCAATCGTTTCTTCACTCACTAGCACCCTAAATTCTTACTTTTTGAAATGCACTCTTGCACCCACTGTTCAATGTCCTCTTCCACCCATCCTACGGCACGTTCACCTAATGAAATGGAGCAAGGAAACTCGCCTTTTGACATGCGTAAGTAGATAGTGCTGCGTGATAAACCAGTCTTTCGGATAACAACTGGTAAACGAATAATCTTATTAGACATAAAAAAACCTCGTGGTTGTTTATAAGACAGCCAAGAGGTTATTGGATTTGTAGGTAGGAGAATCCTAATTAGGAAAAGGAAAATCCTAATTAGGTTTTTACATCCGCTTTCTTTCCATTGCTTCAGCAACTTGACTGGTGATCTTTCTAATCGTGTCGTCGGACATGGAAAGACCTCGAATTTCCATCATTGCTTGTATAGATGTACTGATACCACGCCTGGAAAGGTCTATACCCGCCTCTTCAGCAAACACGCCCATTAAAGCAAGGTAAGAGTTTCTCTCTCTCGGATGCATAGGACTCTCGTCATGATCTGTTTCCGAGTCAACTTCTGATGACTGGAAGAAACGGGTTAGCTCACTTGTCCGAATAACGAACTGATAGCTGATATCTTCCAGCGTTAGGCAATCGTGAGGTTGTGTATCCGTAGTGTTTACCTCAGTTTCATGAGAAAGAGCAAATGCTAGGCTAATGGCCGAAAAATCGTCAAGCTCACGATCGCTTAAAACATCTAGTGCATAACTGTTGTTTTCTACGTCTTTGAGAGTAAGTCCTCTAGACGCAAGAAGACTTTCCATCTTTGTTTGCAAAGCGGCTTTGTTGTGGTCATTTATCAGAAGCGGTATATGTGATTTAACCTTGAATACCTGTTGACCACGCTTTAAAAAGAAATCGTTGGGTACGGAGAGCTTTGGTTCTTCACTATTAATTTCATTATTGTACAGAACCTGAACCTTATGACGTTCCAAGCCAATCATTGCCAGATCCCAAACTCCATCGATCGCTAAAATTTCTTTATCAAAAATAAGCCACTTGTCTTTCTCGATACTCAGCTCATCGTCTAGACAAATCGAATATGGGCTGTCTAAACGGCCACCTGTTAGCAGGTTTTCATCCACTTGATACTGATTTGATTCGTTGTCAGGTTTTTCTATGCACCGCCCCCCAACAACAAACGCTTGGTTGTTGAGAAGAACAGACAATGTTAGCTTTCCGTTCAGCACGAGATCATAGATATCAGCAACCGTCACTGGCTCTTCCATAAACTTAGAAATGTATCTGGTCGCATCTTCGATAGTCAGGTGTTTCTTTAGCTTTAATAACTTACTCATCTATTCCGTCTTTCCTTATGTCCACCAGCATATATTACAAGACGAAACGTAACGCAATGAACACTATAGGACTACGTTTTTCATAGAAAGCGTGATTAGTTGAGTAGTAAGTAATCGAAAACTAGGTTTCCATTGTTAAGCCCAGTTCATAACAAGTTTTTTCAGTGTTGATTGTTGCTCTGCTAATTACAGCGCACTAAATAAAGTGTTAAGATCATCACAATAGAGATATTGTTGTTTGCTGGCTTGGCAGAACAATGGACTCAAAGTCCGATTAGGTACCAATTAAAATTTATGTACCCCACACTGTACCCCAAACAACGCAAACAAAGACTTTAATCCAAGGTATTCAAATGGTTAACAATACAATTCAATGGTTTCCAGGCCACATGCACAAGGCTCGCAAAGAAATCGAAGAAGTCATCCCACAAATAGATGTCATTATTGAAGTGCTTGACGCACGTATTCCATTTAGTAGTGAAAACCCTATGATTTCTCAACTCCGGGGCGACAAACCTGTCGTCAAGGTGTTGAACAAACGTGATTTGGCGGATCCAGAAAAGACGGAACTTTGGATCGAGCACCTAGAGAAAGAGCAAGGTGTTAAGGCAATGGCCATCACCACATCTAATTCTCAAGAAGTGCATAAAATTCTTGAACTTTGTCGAAAACTCGCGCCACACCGTGAAGAGATTGGTAAAAACATTCGCACGATGATCATGGGAATCCCAAATGTTGGTAAGTCTACTATCATCAACACCCTTGCCGGCAGAACCATCGCAGTGACAGGCAACCAACCTGCCGTTACTCGTCGTCAACAACGAATTAACTTGCAAAACGGTATCGTGCTTTCTGATACTCCGGGGATTTTATGGCCAAAAGTCGAAAACCCCCATAGTGGTTTTAGATTGGCGGCTACTGGCGCAGTAAAAGATACCGCTATTGAATACGATGAAGTGGCGTTCTACACCGTGGAATATATGGCGGCTCAGTATCCAGAACGTCTGAAAGAACGTTATCAGATCGACGAAGAACTTCCTGAATCTGATTTGGAACTTATGGAGCTAATTGGTCGTAAACGCGGTGCTTTACAATCTGGTGGTCGTGTTAACCTTCACAAAGCTTCCGAGATTCTACTTCACGAATTGCGAAACGGTACTTTAGGTCAAGTCACTCTTGAATTACCTGAAATGATTACTGAAGAGCTCGTTCAAGTGGAAATCGAAGCTACACGTAAAGCGGAAGAGAAAGCTAAACGCAAAGAAGAACGCCGTAAACGTTACCTAAAGAACAAGCGTTAATTCCTCACCTTTTGCTATTAGGAAGAACGAATGTTACTCGTTCTTCCTAGAAAACAGTCATTTATAAGCCACAGTAGTTTCTGCTAGAATAACGGTTTTATCAGATACAGCATTCTATTGTGAGCATTCTTGGTCAACTTCGCCTTCAATGGGCCAATAAAACGTTTAACTACAGTGTGTTAATGCTCATAGCGCTATTAGGCGTTGTGATTCCAGCTTGGTACTTCGAGCAACACACATGGGTTACACCATTAATTCTCGGCGTCATCGCCGCTGCGCTCGCCGAAACTGACGACAATTTCTTCGGGCGCATTAAAGCCATCACCCTTACCCTCATTTGCTTTGCCATTGCCGCATTTTCTATAGAGATTCTATTTAACATACCTTGGTTGTTCGCGATTGGGCTTTTTTGTTCAACGTTCCTGTTTATTATTCTCGGAGCCATCGGCCCTCGTTACTCTAGTATCGCATTCGGCTCATTGTTACTCGCCATCTATACTATGCTCGGAGCGCATGAAAGCACGAACATTTGGTTCCAGCCTTTGTTACTACTAGGTGGTGCGAGTTGGTATTACTTAGTTTCTATTATTTGGAATAGTTTCTGGCCAATGCAACCTGTCCAGCAAAGTCTCTCTAATGTGTTTAATGAATTGAGTTTGTATCTAGATGCTAAAAGAAACTTATTCCACCCTACGTTAAACCTGATTCCACAACCGCATCGCTTAAAAGAAGCTAGCCTTAATGCATGTACCGTCTTCGCGCTCAATGCTTGCAAATCGACGTTATTGAACCGCTCTCGACGTGGTCACGTCGATGGACCAAGTGATCGCTTTTTACAGGTTTACTTTATCGCGCAAGACATTCATGAGCGCGTAAGCTCAAGTCACTATCGCTATCAAGAGTTGGCGACCCAATTTTCGCATTCTGATGTCCTGTTTCGTTTCAAGCATGTATTGGAAATGCAGGCTAAAGCCTGTAAAGAGATCGCCTTTGCACTTAAGTTGGGGAAAAAATACTCTCACAGCAACGACTCGATTAAAGCGTTAGTCGAATTACAAGATTCAATTGAGTATCTGGAGCAACAAAATAATCCTGAATGGTCGCCTTTATTAGTTCAGCTAAATTATCTGTTTAATAACTTGGCTACTGTAGAAAAGCTACTTAGTAACGTCAGTAATCCGGATAGTAACGTTTTAGAAGACGGGATACTGGACGACACCAACCCACATACGTTCACAGCGATGTGGAATCGAATCAAAGCAAGTATGTCGAAAGAGTCGATACTGTTTCGACATGCCGTTCGCCTATCAATAGCGCTGACTATTGGCTATGGCATTATTCAAGGCTTCAATCTCGATCGAGGCTATTGGATCTTGCTGACGACACTCTTTGTGTGCCAGCCAAACTACAGCGCAACACGTCAAAAGCTCTCAGCGCGAATTGCAGGTACACTTGTTGGGTTATTTGTCGGCGTCCCTTTACTTACTCTGTTCCCTTCTCCTGAGAGCCAACTGTTCCTGATTGTCCTGTCTGGCGTGATGTTCTTTGCATTTAGAATCAACAATTACGGATACGCTACCGGCTTTATCACAGTTCTTGTGCTGCTTTGTTTTCATCAGCTTGGTGAAGGTTACGCCGTGGTATTGCCACGTCTGATGGATACACTTATTGGCTGTGCTCTAGCAGTAAGTGCCGTCTACTTTATTCTCCCGGATTGGGAGTCGAAACGTATGCACAAGATTATGGCGAATTCGCTGAGGACAAATCGAAGATATCTAATGCAGATTATCGGTCAATATCGTCTGGGTAAAAAAGATGACCTGAATTATCGTATCGCCAGACGCGATGCTCATAATGCCGATGCTAATCTTTCGACTGCGATTTCAAATATGTTGGCGGAACCAGGACGTTATCAAGTGGACACCGATAAGAGCTTTCGCTTCTTAACGCTAAGTCATGCGCTTCTCAGTTATGTATCGGCTTTGGGCGCGCATAGGCAACGACTCGAAGACGAGTCAATCCACCTTCTCGTCTTGGAGGCACATAGGACCATAAACCATCATATCGAATTACTAGAAAATCAACTTGAAGGTATGGGGAATGAAAATAACGTAACTACCGTTGATCAGTTTGATATACACCGACGATTAATAGAATGGCGTGATGAAGATGATCGTTCGGCTCGTATGGTCCTGCAACAATTACACTTAATTTATCGAATGTTGCCCGAATTCCACGCGTTAACTGACGCCCTGACACAACCACATAATGAGGGCACCAAACAGGTTTAGACCTCGCTGTCCCCCCGCCATTCAGGTTGCTTCTATTTATTGTAAGTGAAAGCAACCTGACTATTCTTACAGTTCAATTAACTGTTCCTTACAATACTCGGACAAATTCTCATCAGTTCAACGATAGATTAAGCATCAGCACCATATTACGATGTGAAGATGAACGGAACTCAGACTGCTTTACTCAACAATTTAAATAAAGGTCATAGAATGTCGACGCAACAGTTTGAACAGTTAAGAGAACAACTCAAATTGCTATCTCCTCAGCAATTAAAAGCGTTACAAGGTGAAATTTCCAACCAACTTTCCCCAAGTGCTGCGAGTCTACTTAGTGACGAAGAAGTCAGCGCTCTGACACAACTATTCCAGTAAATACCAACCGTTGTATTGTTTCAAAGTATTGCATTTTCTCTCAGTAACCCATTGGATTCACGTGGCAAAGTAATAAGATGTCACATAACCGCACTGGAACTCCTTGTATCTGAGTGTTAGGTGGGTAGAATCCCCTTCCAAACTGTTTTACTAAGATCCGCATGCCAAAAGTTAACCTTCATAAACGTGATTACCTCACTAGTATTGATAAAGATCTCACTTTGACTGAGTTCGATGCTAAGTTATCGCCTAAGCAACACACACCTTCTCGAAAAGTGAATCGTAGCCCTTATCTAACTGCTCGTAATGTTGACTACCGCTGGGGAATTCTTGATAACTCGGAAGCCAAGTCACAATTACTCGATGCTCATACCGAATCCCAAATGGATAGCTATGCCAAAAATATCGAGTTTTTCATAGGCACTCTAAAAATGCCTGTTGGTACAGCAGGTCCTCTACGGGTCAATGGGTTATTTGCACAGGGCGACTATCAAGTCCCGTTGGCAACAACAGAAGCCGCTCTTGTCGCTTCTTACAACCGAGGTGCTAATCTTATTACTGCTTGCGGCGGTGCTAGCGCTATGTTGCTTAATGAGGGCGTAACGCGTACCCCTGGTTTCGCCTTCAAGTCGTTAATTGAAGCCGGAAAGTTTGTGGCTTGGTTAGTAACACAGTTTGACCACTTTAAACAATTAGCTGAATCTACAACATCACACGGAAAGTTAAGCGATATCAACGTCAATATTGAAGGTAATCATGTTTATCTGGTATTCGAGTATTTGACAGGAGACGCTTCAGGTCAAAACATGGTGACCATAGCAACCAACGTTGTATTTGATTACATCATGATGCATACCCCTATCGAGCCTGATTATGCGTTTCTCGACGGTAACTTATCCGGTGATAAAAAAGCCAACTCTCAAACCCTACGTAGCGTTAGAGGCAAGAAAGTCACCGCTGAAGTTCTTATTCCAGCAAGCCTAGTCGAAAAATACCTTCACACTACCCCAAAAAAAATGGCGCAGTTTGGTCAGATGACCACGGTTGGCGGAGCGCTCAGTGGTACTATCGGGGTCAACGCACATTACGCCAATGCGTTAGCAGCACTCTATATCGCTTGTGGGCAAGATGCCGCATGCGTTGCAGAGTCTGCTATTGGCATGACGCGTATGGAAGTGACTGATGCGGGCGAGTTGTATGCTAGCGTAACCTTACCAAACCTAATGGTTGGTACGGTTGGGGGCGGCACAGGCTTACCAAGTCAAAAAGCCTGCTTAGATTTACTAGGTTTGCATGGAACCGGTAGCTCCCAAGCCTTGGCGGAAGTTGCAGCAAGCCTTTGTTTGGCTGGTGAGCTGTCGATTGTTGGTGCATTTTGTGCTGGCCACTTCTCCAATGCCCATCACAAGCTCGCTCGTTAGTCCATACCGACGACTAAAAACAGGGAAGCGAATTGCGCTTCCCTGCCTTAATTACTTCTCTACCGTCTGGTTTGCTCCTAGGTGATAATGATATTGTTTGAAGTGTCGTAATGCTTCGTAAAGAGATTTCTCTTTAATCGGTTTCACAATGACAAAATCTGCGCCAGCAGCAAAGAAGGCTTGTCGGGTTGAATCTAAATTGTCTGCGGTACAAGCGTAGATAGGAACTTTTTGATTAATCGTATTCCGAATTCGTTTAGTCACTTCAATACCTGATACGGAAGGTAATTGGTTGTCCATTAAGATCAACTCAAACGACATCGTACTCAGAATCTCTAGCGCTTCCTGCCCGTCTTTAGCCCAAATCACATTCATACCGTACTTTTCACAGAAGGCTTTGGCAATAAAGGCGTTGGTATGGTTGTCTTCTACCAGCAGCACATTTACTACTTCAGAAAACAAATTGAAATCGATAACCGTTTCTTCAACACTTTGTTCAGCTTGCCCGATTGCTGTTTCTACGGGTAACCTAACTTCGAATCGAGTCCCGCGACCTACCTCACTACTTACATTGATTTGACCATCAAAAATAGTTACTAAGTTTTTAACAATCGCTAACCCAAGACCACTACCACCATACTCACGTGTCAACGTTGCTTCCGACTGAACAAATGGGTCAAAAACCTGTTGAATTTGATTACTAAGGATACCAATACCGGTGTCTTCGACATGAATAGTTAACCAATTGGTTTTACTCGAATCTGTGGTTTTAAGCGCAAAACTTACCTTAACGTGCCCTTTGTGGGTGAACTTTATCGCGTTACTAACTAGATTGAACAAAATCTGATTGAGGCGAACCTGATCTGTATTTAAGGCTGTATTTTCATTTAAACCATTTTGGATAACGAGCTCAATATTCTTATGATCGCAAAGAGGCTTATATATACCCTCAATCGCAGTAATCACTTCTTTGAACTTGAAGTTATGTTTTTCAAGCTTAAAGCTACCATTCTCAATTTTGGAGAAATCTAAAATATCGTTCAACACTGCCAGTAGGTGTTCACCACTGTTACAAAGCACTTCAATTTGTTCTTGATATTTACCATCATCACCTCCTTGCTTAAGGAGCTGTGAAATACCTAAGATTCCATTTAATGGTGTACGAATTTCATGACTCATTTTCGCTAAAAAGTCAGTTCTAGCTTTAGCTGACCATTCGGCTTCTTTGCGAGCTTTAATACTTTGCTTTTCTGCCTCGACCAATTTAGTAATGTCTTGGCCCTGTGATAGCACCAACGTACTGTCATCCCTAGTCTGAATCGCGGATAAACTCCACCTAAAAACTTTTTCCCCAATAGGGACATCAATACCTGTTAACGTCGCTCCCATACTCGCCTTCATAACAAGTGGCGTCATCTCGTTTACAAATAGAACAAAGCTCTCGCTGTTTGACTGATTTAATTCTTCAAACAGCTCTAATGATTTTTTCGCTGCCGGGTTAATTTGGAGAATAGTGGCTTTCTCAGTCCAGACAATGATTGGGGAAAGAGAAAAATTGAATAGATCTTGGAACAGTTTTTCTTGCTCTGACAAGCGTTCAAAAGTATTGCTTAACGTGTTACCAATATGATTGAACTCATGGATACTTGAACCAGCAAACCTCTGAACCCGCTCTTTATTTACAGCGACTTTGGTGTAAACCATCAGCTCAGACAACTCTTGAGTTACTTTTCTATTTAGCCAGCGCCTAGTTAAAAAAGATATGGTGGTTATAACGACAAGCGAAAGAAAAATCCAAAATAAATAGCTATTACGTAGTGCCAGAACACTAGGGTTTCGCTGTACTGAAAAGATAGTCAAGACATCTTGTTTCGTCCCGACAGTTAAGTTTGTTTCAGTGATCAATAAACGATTTAAATCTGTTTCTCCGCTATAAATCAAATCAGAAATTGATTTAATCGTATAGTTGTCATCAGGTGAAATGGTCGACGCAATAAATTTATTACCAAAACGCAGAATAACATCATCACTATTGCTGCCACGCAACAAGCTAGCTAACAAACCTGCATTGTCATCTAGAACAACGCCAACAAATAGGAACCCAAGGACTTCCCCCGACTCGCTTTGGATAATTGGCGTACGTCGAATCAAAGTGTGCTTAAGTCCTAACTGAGAGTCAGTAACCAGTGCATTCCAATTACTGTGGATGTCTACTTTGTGAAACAGCTCATTTAAACTAGAAGACTCCAAACCATAGAAAAGAGCATTGCCGTCATCCCAAATCACATCACTTAAATGACTGATAAATCGAAAGTCTGGAGAATGGATTGGCTCAAGGTTGTCTTCTCGGAGAAAAAAATAGTCTAACGAGCGAGAATCATGATTGTTGAAAAAACTCTCAACCGTATCACTTTTGGCATTACTGTCTTGCAAAATTTGTAACGAAGCGAGGCGATATTCGAAGAAGTTATGTATTAAACTACTCGTTTGGCGCGAGGTTCGTTGCACTTCTTCTTGCACGATATCTCGGCTTAAATGCCAACTTTGAATCAACACCCCTACAGTAAAGATCGTCACTACCCATACAACCGTACGAGTAATAAGCGTCGCGAGTGTTTTATGTTTATTGAAGTTCGTTAGTGGCATCAGCTTTTATCAGAATATCTAAATGCTTTCTTTTTCAATTCATCGATCCTTGATTGAGAATCTTTACTGGTAACTAGTTCAAAATCACCGGAATAAACCGTTGGTACGGGCTTTCCTTCAAGGTCCCACTTAATAGCTTCCGCCATTGCAACACCAGTGTCGTCATTCATTCTCATAACGGTTACATCAAGCTTATTATTAGCGATTGCATCAAGTTCAGCAGACCCTCCTCCCCAACCATTAATAACGATATCATTGCGTTTAAGCTGCTCTAGAGCATCAACTGCGCCTAAAGCTACATCCGTTGAGCAAGCATAAATAAAGCTAATGTCTGGGTTCTGTTGCAAGCTACTCAATGCCGCCTTGTAGCCACTCTCTTTGTTCGCTTTTGTGTAATAGGATGAAGCGAGTTGATAGTTACCCGAGTCTTCCATGTCTTGGATAAATGTACCGCCACGTGCATCGCTAACGTAACCTTCTGAAAAATACAAGACAGAATAGGAATGGTTATTTTCAAAGCGCTGTTTAAAGTAATCTGAGAGTAGATGACTGCCAATCACGTGGTCAAAACCAACATAAAGAAACGGAGGGTTTTCATCCCATGCTCTCACTGGAGTCGTGATATTCTGCAAAATGAGCTTGGTGTCAGTTGAATGAATTACGTGTTCAATGAACTTACGATGACGTGTCGTATCTAGTGTAAAAATCAAATAACCGGACTTGTTTTTTACCGCTTCCATCAGCGAAACACTTTGCTGTCGCAAATCAATATTAGGTCGAGTAAAAACTTGGTTTAGCTCGTAGTTAATACCAAGTTCTTCCATACGTGTCTCGAAGGCTTTGATGTTCCTAACCCAATAATCAGACACCTGTTGACCGGGGTAAACCACCGATATTGTCACTGGTTTATTCTGCTCGACAGAGAGTGGTGTTGGCTGTCGCCTAACAACCTCGGAAAGTTCATTGGTAAGCTGTTCTTGAACAGGATGGGCACGGAGATATTCTTGGTAATCCCAATAGCCCGGCAATATTTCACTCGCTGCCGACTGAGTGGCGAATGGAATGATTATGGAAGCTAGCAAAGTTGAATAGATTCTGTTCATGTGTTGCTTATCATTATTCTGTTATAGAACAAGTGTATACAACATCTATGTGTTCAGCCAGTCATCTTGCTACAGTTATTTTCGCTCGAAACGGACAGCCTGCTTTACTAGATGTTCTTTCTGCACTTTCCTGAGCTTCTTGATCGCTATTTCTGTTTTTAGAGCTTCACTTTTGTTTATTTCGGATTGACTCCACACAAGTTGTAAAGGCCCTTTACCACGCAACGCTTTGGCTCCTTTACCTTCTTGGTGTTGTTTAAAGCGCCGCTGTAAATCATTAGTAATACCGCAATACAATGCCGATTGAGAGGTTCTAACAAGGTAAACAAACCAAGATGGCTCTTCGTTTTCAACTTCCATGACTTAATTTCAAAATACACCAAAAAACAAGGGTAGCGATGATTGCTACCCTTTCTCGCATTACATAAGTGAATTGACCAGCGCTTTGAGCTCACTAAGCTCAGACTTTAAAGATTCAACTTCTTGCTCTAGAGCTTCAATACGCTCGGTCGTCGGAGTGGAGACGGAAATAGGACCAGCAGATTGCTGTGCAAACTCCTCAATGTCGATTTCGCCACTAAATAGGTGCATGTATCGAGACTCACGTTTACCCGCCTCTCTTGGGAGTTTAACGACAAGAGCGCCGCCTTCACGACTGCTCATCGCATCTAAAACAGCTTCTACCTCTTTAACATCCGTGAACTCACATAGACGGTTAGTTCTGGTACGTAATTCACCTGGAGTTTGAGCGCCTCTCAACAGCAAGCAACATACAATACCTTTTTCCTGAGCGCTCAGTTTTAAGTCACCAAATTCCGTGTTGCAGAACCTATGTTGAAATTTCGATACACGGCTATTAAAGCCACTTTCATCACTCACTAAACGGCGAGAAATCAATGCTTGAGCTGCATCTTGAACTTCGGCTTCTGACAAAGATAACACTGGGTCACGATTGCTTTTTTGATTACATGCTGTTGTTAAACTATTCAACGTAAGGGGATAGTGATCGGGCGTTGTCACTTCTTTTTCGATAAGGCATCCGATAACACGAGCCTCGACCAAGGAAAGTTCTATATTCATTGTTATATCCTTTTATTCGCTTTAAACCTTACAGAAGTAAGCATACGTACCTAGTGTTCAGAAAGAAACGGAACCCTAATAAAATTGCCATCTTGGTCGACCATCACAACCTTACTACGGTTGAGCTCAACTTCCGTCACTTCCAGTCGAGAGCGCTCGTTGATATAAGCCCCCTTCAGTTTCTTTGACGGCGAAACTTGAGGTTCCTCTTGATTGATCACTATGTCACTTTTGAATTCAGGAAGTGTTTTTGAGTGAGGTAACATGGTTTTCTTTAAATTGACAAACATTGGGTTCGGAAATCATAGCGCTAAGTGAGCTATTAACTCAATTGTTTCTTTCTTGAGTGATGACATTATGAGCAATAGACCGTCAGTATTGATCTAAGGGCTGTTATAACGAGTTTTGTTATGCTTTAATCAAGCTAGATTTTGACAATAATTTAGGAAAGGACTTATGAGTAGCGTATTCGAGATCGTTGCACAAGCACGTCGTAAGAACAAACTAAAACGCGAGCTTCTAGATAACGAGAAAAAAGTTCGTGATAACCGTAAACGTGTAGACTTGCTAGAAAACTTGATGGACTACATCAAGCCTGAAATGACTCACGATGAAATCGTCACCATCATCAAAAATATGAAAGCAGACTACGAAGATCGTGTTGATGACCACATCATCAAGAGCGCCGAGATTTCAAAAGCTCGTCGTGATATCAGCCGTCGCATTCGCGAACTGACTGAAGAAGACAAGCAAATGGTTCAAGGTAAGAAGTAATCGCCTAACCGGATTTATAAGCCCGCTTTTAAAGCGGGCTTTTTTTTAACATTTTACTCAACAAAAACCGTTCTTCGTAACTAAGGTCAGCCAAAAAAACGTTTGCGTAATCGCTAACCCTCTCCGAACACAAAAGTGAGGCTTCCATCACAGAACTCTGGCTGATATAGTGCACCCGAATTAGCAACACCGTTCGAGGCAAGGAGCTTCCTCGTAAATCTCATGATGAGAAGAATAGGTACCAGACTCACTGGCAAGATTTAGAGGAGCACATTATGGACATTAATATGGTTGAGTTATTGGGTTATGCAGCATCAATTATGGTGGCTATCTCATTAACGATGAAGGATATCGTAAAGCTACGAGTGTTGAACTTTATCGGCTGTGCATTATTTACAGCTTATGGACTGGCTATTGATTCTATGCCAGTTGTTATCACCAACGGCTTTATAGCTTGCGTCAACGTTTACTTCCTAATCAAGATGCAACAAGAAAAGCGTGTTGTAAGCTCTAACGCTTAGTACAAACAGAATTCGAAAAAAGCCTCACTAGATGAGGCTTTTTTATACGTAATGGTTTCTTGCTTAACCAAACCAACGACTGAACCACGTTATTTCACCGTAAGCGACCAGATCAAAAATTGTCAAAAACACAGCAGTAATAATCGCTAATTTCACCAGTTTATAAGCGATGAGCATCATACCAAGTTTACCCTTTGTATTTGAAAGTCTGAAAGATTTTACTTCCTTCTCGATGAATCACAAGTGATGTTGTTTTCACTTAGCTTTTTATGCGGGCCGGCAAGTCCAAGCATTACGTATTAATCCACTTTTCAACAAAGCCTCCGCTTCGAGAGCATTGCAATTAAGCCAATCTGAAACCGATTCAGCCGCAAGCAGCGCTGGCATACGGTGATGATAGCGTAGATACTCCTGTGTCGGTGCAGTTGTGAGTGTGATAACCCGCGTCGACTCCGGATAACCAATAGCTGCCATATACAAAGGCGACTTATCTGCTGCATAAAATAAATACTTGGTTTTGTTTTCAGTGGACGAGGTTTCTTGACTCCATTCATACCAACCAAAGCATGGTACAACGACCCTATGTAAAGCAAAAGCTTGTTGAAAAGTCGGTTTAATAGATACCGTTTCAGCTTGAGCATTAATAATCAACTTACTACTCCAGCTTGTTCGGAGCCCCCAACCAAGTGGAAACTGAAATAATTCTTGTTCGGGAGACGCAACAATGCATTGAAGCCGTTCGCTCGGCCGAATGTCTAGATTGGGCGCGGCATAAAAAGCAATGCCAAGTTGACGTGATACAAATTGGCTAAATGGATCATCGATAATGTTAAGTCGACCGCACATAGTAAAACTAAACCAGTTTTTTTTGATAATTATAGAGGATCACGTGCGATTTCTCTTGACGACGCAAGCCTTGGCTCTTAGTTTTGATTACGGAACGCCTTTGCTTGCGCGTCTGGAACGGCCGAGATTAAGCGGTTCTCGGCCAACCCCTTTCTTATCAGCTTCTAAGATAAAAAATACCAAAAAAAAGAAGCCAGCTCATTTGAGCTGGCTAAAGTGCAGTGTGGGCTAAATTGCCCCTCCTGGTATAAAGTAGACTAGTAGCGACCATGCGCCTATCCAACTCAGTACCACAAGCGTATCAATCCAATCTCTGTTCCACATGGTTCCTCCAGTGAATGTGGCGCAATCTGTTTCGATAGACTGCAACCGTCAAGATCAGTTCAATAAAAGCAATTTACGTTCCATTATTTTGGAACCGAGTCTTTGTTTTCTCGGTTTATTCTATTCACTACATACGGTCTATCCGATAAAAGCTTTATAAAACAATCAGCCATAGACCAATTTGTAACAGTACCTGTCCCTTCCATATTTAATATGGCGTCGTAGCCCTCTTTTCCTTTCATGGTGTAAGCGCTTGAACTGCCAGTATATATTTTGTTCAACTCGATTGGCTGGTTAGCAATCTTAATATCTGTAACTCGAGCCCCTTTAGGTTTGTCTTTGTCATAATGAAACTCAAGTTGCGACGTATATGGATAACTGCCTGAACCCGTTCCTATAACACCATTACCTATTGCGTTGTCGATTGCGCCTTCGATGATACGTGGAATGTACTTCCCTTTTATCTTATAGATGCCTATCGGCACGGCAAAAGGCAATAATTTTCCGGCAATGTCCGCCACCGAAATAGCGCCGCGATTAAGGGAATTGCGTACGCCACCCGCATTGTGAATAGCAAAGTCAACCTGATGACCAAGCGCTTTCATGGTGTGCAAAAATGACGCAGCAACGAGAGGAGCAATCTCACTACCGCCCTGTTCATCTGGGAGCCTAATATGTCGAAGAGTATGATTCAGAGTCGTCACTTTTTGCTCTTGTAATGCCTTTACTCTAGGACGGTACTTATCATTCATTATCTGTTTGATTGACGGATGTTTGCGACAAACCTGGACGTTCGGATGCGATTGAACTCTATCTCGAATCGCTTCATAAGGAATGGATGATACCTCACCGTCTACATCCATAAACACTCGGCGTCCGACTAACAGTTCGTTTTTGCCGTAAAAGCTCACCACTGAACCATCACTATCAAACTCAATTTCACAATGGCCCATCATCATCGCATGGTAGCCCGCTTGAACCACATATGTGCCATTCACATTAACGCCATAGTGATCTTTGGAAGCCAATCCTAGTTGAGAAAAGTCACCCTGTAACACATGGCTATGTCCGCCGATAATAAGCCCAACACCTTCCAATTGGCCCGCTATTTCAAGGTCGGTCTCATAGCCCATATGGCTTAAGATAATGATTTTATTGATACCACTTTGTTTAATGGCGGCGATAGTCGCTCGCGCAACCTCTAGCGAAGACTCAAAGCTTGTATCACAGTCCGGGTTCGCGATGTCAGCCATTTTGTCGATAGACAAACCATAGATGGCCACTTGTTCGTTCCCAACACTCTTCACTATCCATTGTGCAGTTTTTTGCTCCACATCATATTGGTATAGATTCGGATGCCCATTTAGCGGAAACTCTTTGTCCCCCTCTCTAGAGAGGTTCCAGTTACCCGCCAATAACGGAAACTCTATTTCTCTAATGAACTTCCCGACAGGTTCATTACCCATATCAAGTTCATGATTACCCAGTGCCATCGCATCTGGTCTAAGTTCATTGAGTAATTCAGCGTTTGCTTCGCCCTTAAATAAAGAGAAGTACAGCGTCCCTTGAAAACAATCACCTGCATGTAACAGCAAGAATGCCTCATCATCCGCCTGTGCTCTCAGCTGTTCAACTCGAGTTGCAATGCGTGCAAAGCCGCCAGCGCTAACAAATGGTTGATATACAGTTTCGTTATGGACGATGGTTAATGGAAGAGACGTTGGTTCAAAGTATGAGTGAGTATCATTGATATGAGCAATCGTTAGTTTGAGAGGTTTATTGTTTTTCTTCATAGCGTTTCTCTGTTATCTCCCCTCTGATGTTAGACCGCTTTATGTGACATTCCAATGAAGTTCTTGAAATGCAGAGCACATTATACAGGTCTGTGTTTGATATACATCACATAAATTCTCTATGGATATTTGAAATTAATATGAGCTTGATTACAGCTCAATCTCGAAAACCCTCTTATAATTGATTGAGATAGTTAGTATTTTCGATTCTACGTACTAACTACAACTTAAGGAGAATTGGATGAAGTTAGAACGCATTGATATATCCGGTTTTCGCGGCATTAAGCGCCTCTCTCTCGCGCTCAATGACCTAACCACGTTGATTGGTGAAAATACATGGGGTAAATCTTCTTTACTTGATGCCTTGTGTGTTGTACTTCCTGCTGACGGCGAACTGTATCAGTTCGAAATGAAAGATTTCCACGTCGATTACGCCGCTTCACATCCCCAAACGAGGCACCTACAGATTATTCTCTCCTTTGTAGCCACTGAAAGAAACGAAACTCACTCAGGCCGTTATCGCAAGCTCAAACCTATCTGGCAGCAAGACAGTAATGGAGTAGAACGTTTCTATTATCGAATCAGCGCTACATTAGAAGGCTATGATGTCACTCAGCACTATGCCTTTCTTGATGTAAATGGTTCTCCGCTACGGTTACACCATTCAGAGAAATTAGCGCAAGAGTTGATGACACTTCACCCTGTTATACGACTTAGAGACTCGCGTAGATTCTACCACCATGAGATTGCTACTAATGGTCATAACTCACGCTCTGAAAAGCGAATTAATAACACAGTGCGTCGATTAATGGCGATACCTGGCCATGTGAATAAAGGAGAAATGAAAAGTAGCCTCAACTCGATGAAGGTGTTGGTAGAGCACTATTTTTCATTTAAAAGCCACTCACGAGGACTTTCCAAAAATGGCAATCGCGATGGGGTATTCTTCTCGCGGCCTTCAAATGAGCAAAATCTCTCCCAAGTGATCGATGAAACGAAGAACCATCAAACGCGGTTGCTGCTATTGGGGTTGCTCAATGCTTATCTACAGGCAAAAGGTCCAACTGAACTCAGACGTTGCGCACGTCCAATACTCATCATTGAAGATCCTGAAGGTCGTTTACACCCAACTCACCTCTCCCGCGCGTGGAGCTTATTGCAAATGCTTCCTATGCAAAAGATCCTCACAACGAACAGTAGTGACTTACTCGGCGCAGTCCCACTGGAATCTATCCGCCGACTCGTCAGACAGTCTGATAAAACTGTTACGACAAGTATTTCTCCTAACAACCTAACTAAAGATGACTTGCGACGGGTTGGTTTTCATATCCGATTTCATCGTTCGCGCGCACTTTTTGCCCGTTGTTGGTTACTGGTTGAAGGCGAGACTGAGGTATGGCTGTTCAATGAGCTCGCTAATCTTTCGGGCTATAACCTATCCGCTGAAGGCGTTCAAATCATTGAATTTGCACAATCAGGTCTTAAGTCTTTGATCAAAGTCGCTCAAGCATTTGGTATTGACTGGCATGTTGTTACGGACGGTGATGCTGCCGGAAAGAAATACGCAACTACTGTTATTCATCAATTACATGGCGACCATCCGCGCCATCATTTAACCGAATTACCCGATAGAGATATTGAGCACTATCTGTATACACATGGTTTTGAAGATTTCTTTAGGGATCTCATCAAAATTCCTCATGACCACCCAATACCACCAAAAAAGGTGGTCACCCGTGTACTCAAAAAGTTTGCAAAACCCGACCTCGCACTGGCGATTGTGGCAGAATGTGAAGAAAGAGGACCAGACAGCATCCCTCTATTGATAAGGTGGATCTTGAAACGAGTTGTGACTATGGCGAACGGTAATACTTAATGAAAAGCCTGATATCAATTGTTTTGATACCAGGCTTTAACTTTGAAATTCAGTCTTTTACTAACTCTTGAGTCGTTTTGACGGAAAGCTGTTGATGTAACCAAAGTCCACTGGCTTTCATTGAATAGCCAAACAGTCCACCAAGCACTAAAGACGGTACAACGATTTGCCAGTCACCATTGGCTGCAAAAGTTGCGCAAGCACCAATAAACGTACCTGGAATGTAACCTAACCAATCACGTTTTGCTTGAAAACACATAAAGAATGAAACTAAAGCCGTCATTAAATAGCCAACGATCTCTAGGTTGACCAGTGAAGAGCCATGAATGATCACTAAAGCCCAAACGACACCAGACATATTGGTTAGTAAGCTTTGTGCTAAACCTTTTACACCATCTTTCGGTGATGCAAAGTAACTTGTACACCCTAGGAACCCGGCCCACGATAACAAACCTAACGACATCGCTGTCCATCCCCAGATGCCAGAGAGAATACCTGTGGTAATTGAAATAGCGATTAGTGGACTCATAAAGGGTTAACCTAGCAAAATGATTGATTATGCTAGGTTAACAAACACACTGAATATTGACGTGATTACGATCACGTTAAAATTATTTAAATTACATTGCGTACATTAATTATGTGATAAATATCACTATAAAACTGAAGGGCGACCTTTCATCATTCGTAGCCCCTCTCTCTTTGCACATTCAGCTAAAGGGTTCTCGGCCATATCAGCACGCCAGATGAATGACAGTGTGCGTTCCATTTCTAGTTCGGGAACGTTCAACGCAACCAACTGACCAGCTTCAATAAAGCGCTCTACATCAAGATATGGTAAGCAAGTTAGGTATTGGCTATTTGCGACCATGCTACGAAGCACGGGTACGTGCTCGTATTCGCGCCAGACATCTAAGTCTGCAATGAGATGGTGAATGGAGCTATCAAAGATTTTACGAGTACCGGAACCATGTTCGCGCAATACCCAGCGCGCTTGCTCCAGTTGAGCGAGACTCACTCTATCTCTTTTTGCAAAAGGGTGATGGGCAGATGCCACCACAGTCAAGTGGTCTCGACACCAAACTTCTTGGTGAACTCGATTATCGTCGCAACGACCTTCAATAATGCCAAGGTCGTATTTGTAATCCAAAACACCTTCGATAACTGAGTCAGTACTCTGCACTCCCAACGTAATTCTCATTTCTGGGAAGTCGTTGTCGATTGCACTAATAAGATCAGGGACTAAGTGTTCTGCTGGTGTTTGACTAGCACCAAGCTTTAATTCGCCACTCAATAGATGCTGTTCGTAAAACCCCATCTCAATTTGCTGGGCGTCTTGTAACAAGCGTTTCGCTTTTGGACGCAGCCAGACTCCCCAATGGGACAACGCCATCTGCTTACCCTGACGTTCAAATAAAGGGCGGCCAAGCATTTTCTCTAATTGCGCTAACGACATGCTAGTGGCTGATTGGGTTAAAGACAGCTTTTCAGCAGCTTGACTGACACTTCCTGTATCGGCTACTGCATCAAATACTGCTAACTGCTTTAATGAATATCGCATCTGCTTTCCTTCCACTACTAAATCCAAATTGAATGCCGCAATCAATTCTCAGGCGTCGACCGGACATCATCAGTTTCCCTTATGCTGCCCGTCAGGTGGATTTTTTGTGATTATTATTTCACCACCAAGAATCTCATTAACCTGTCAATCTCTCACTTAAAAACAGTACGTTATGGACAACAGCCCTTATTCTACCTTGTGCAGATTAGTTATCAATATTTCTGATTTAGATTTTAAAAATTATCAATTTTACCACTAGGTACTCTACCCCTTAATCTAGATTCGAACACGGCAAGGGGCCTTGTTCTCGCACTTTGATTAAGGAGTTATGAAATGCGCGAAACATCCAATACGACAAGAGTAAGGAGTCATTAATGGCATCAGCTAGCTCCGACAATCATCTGCTCTTTTCGCCACTTGAAATGATGGCAGAAGCTGAAAAGTTTGCCTTAAGTAAAGCGAAGAAAACCAGTGGGATGACGATGAGTCTGGCCATCATGGCCGGGGCCTTCATTGGGCTTGCATTCCTTTTCTACATCACAGTTACGACTGGAAGTGCAGATGCAGGATGGGGACTAAGCCGATTAGCGGGTGGACTCGCATTCAGCATGGGTCTGATTTTAATTGTTATTTGCGGTGGAGAGCTATTCACCAGCTCTGTTCTCTCGAGCATCTCGTGGGCAAATAAGCAAATCAGTTTCAGAAAAATGCTGTCAATTTGGGGGAAGGTCTATGTCGGCAACTTTATCGGCGCAATGTTCTTGCTGTTGATTGTGTCAGCAGCCGGGCTTTACCAAATGGACAACGGTCAGTGGGGCCTTAACGCACTGAATATCGCTCAACATAAGCTTCATCATACGTGGGTACAAGCTTTTGCATTAGGTGTGCTTTGTAACCTACTTGTTTGCTTAGCGATATGGCTAACCTTTAGTTCAGCGAACGCTATGACGAAAGCTGCAATGACCGTCTTACCTGTCGCTATGTTCGTTAGCAGCGGTTTTGAACACTGCGTAGCAAACATGTTTATGGTGCCACTTGGAATCGTTATTCAGAACTTTGCGGGCAGCGAGTTTTGGGCGGCAACGGGTACAACCGCTGCACAGTTTAGCGACCTAACCCCAATGCACTTTCTCACTAATAACCTAATACCAGTCACGCTAGGTAACATCATCGGTGGCGCGGTTTTGGTAGGGCTTGCCAATTGGAGCATCTACCGAAGACCACAACTAAAAGCAGCAAATGTCACTGCAATCACAACAACTACTGCGCTAACGTCAGTAAAGGAGACGCAAATGAACAACAACATCATCGTAAAAGACATCATGAACACTCAACCGGTAACGCTTAGTGTTGAAATGCCTACTGCTGTTGCACTTGATACGCTTTTAGACCACAACTTAACAAGCGCACCAGTCACCGATATTGAAGGACGTTTGGTTGGCTTCTTCTCTGTCCACGACGTAATGGTCGATCTTTGGTGCCAAGACTACATTCCTGAGCAAGGTCAGAAAGTAGTGGACTTAATGAGCCGTGATGTCGTCGCCATCAATGCTACCGAAAAATTGGTTGATGTGGCTGAGTTTCTTTGTATCGACAAAGAACAGCTATACCCGGTGAGCTCTATGGGCATCGCTACAAGTTTCTCTACTCTATCACTTGAAGAACGCGCTAAAGCGATGAAGGTCAGTAAGCCACATGTGCTACCGGTTCTTGAGAATGGCGTCTTAGTAGGTGTGCTGTCTAGAGCAGAAGTTATGAAAGCAGTTCGCCCAATCTATGGTGAGCGCCTGAATATTGTTGAACGTGAGCTTGAAACTGCATAGTTCGACACAAAAGTTTTTGGCTAGGAAATAAGTCGTTTGGCCGAAAAAAGCCCCGGTGTAAAAACCGGGGCAATCTTATTCGTAAAGACTTAGTTATTATTATTTAAAACGGTACTGAACACCTGCGCCAGCAGATACTTGAGAATTAGAACGCTTACCTGCTGTTTCGTAGTTCACAGTCATTGATGACGACCAGTTTGCGTTAAATTGATATGCACCACCAAGAGCAAGAGCTTGCTTCGAACCCGCAGCACCAATACCAACACCCATAGCAAACTCACCAGCATCTTGAACCATTGGGCGTGCGTTAGTCACAGCGTGAGATGTTGCGACAACACCATCCATGCGGTCTTCAAGGTCTAGCATTTTGTTGCCCATTTTTGCCATATCAGCTTCTAAAGAGTCAATGCGTTTCGTGTTTGCAGCAATCTTGTTGTCTAGCGTGCTATATGCTGCAGTAGCTTCGGTATATGCTCCAGCAGCGATTTTTTCTAGTTCTCGTGCTGCCGCTGTCGCGTCTTCAACTTTCACATGTAGATCTGGCAGTGGTGCTGGAGCTGGTGCATCTTCAGTATCAACTTTTACTTTTGAAGCTGTTTCATCATACTTTTTGATTGATGCTGTGTGTTTCTTTCCATCAATGTATGAAGTGATTTCGACTTCTCCATCTTTGTTAGTTACCGTTCCGACAACTTCTCCTTCACCGTATTTAGTAATGATTTGACCTGCTTCGTCGATTACTAGCTCGTTCTCATCAAAAAAGTTTTCGAGGTCCCGATTTTCAACAATTTGATACTCATTGCTAGGGTCATCGATAATCACGTTATTTTCAGGAACGACGATAAAAGACTCATTGCCACCGACAGAGTCGCTATAGTCAATTTTGCTGCTGTTAATGTCGATCGCTACTGTCTCACCGGTGGACTTGTCTGTGACTGTATAAGTTTTGCCGTCAGTCTTGCCAACTTTTACAAACTCTTTTATTTTACCGTTATGGTCATAAAGCGTAGAATAAATATCGCCGCTTTTATCTACAGATAGGTTGTGCTGTTCAACAATATAATTAACCGTTGCTTCTGCGTCTTTCATGTCTATTACTTTTGGTGCTTGCCCAGCTATAACTGGTGCTGCGAATAAAGTAGTAAGTGAAAGTGCGATTATTGTCTTTTTCATTGTTATAACTCTTCGTATCAATAAGGAAAATAGGATTTATTATTTGGCGACTATCCCTTCGCCCTATCGAAACATCAGCCACTCACCGTAGACCAATCATTTCGCCAATTACCGAGCCGTTCCGTTGGTAACTGGTGTGCTCATTGCTGAGAACGAGGCGAATGTTAGATACAAAGATTTTTCTAATGTAGTTGAAGAAAATTAGTTATTTATAGAAAGCAGTTAACGAAATATTAGTAAATGATTCGCAACTTAAGAGGAAAGGAAATCTGACGATAGTTATCAGTATTTTTGATTTAGTTTGGTTCACAAAAAAGCCCCTTTAAAAAGGGGCTTGAAAAATCAAATTAGTATGCTGATAAGAAATGGTTATTTCTTCACGCCTTCTACGTGAAGTTCCATGTCAACATAGCTTGAATCGCCCATGACTGGAATCTTGAAATCAGCCAACTCTAAACGCGTAGTACCATTAAAGCCTGCACGCTCACCACCCCATGGGTCTTGTCCGGCTCCGATAAACTCTGCTTCAATCGTGATTGGTTGTGTTACACCGTGAAGTGTTAGGTCGCCCATTACGTCAAGTTTGCCGTCACCCTTGTCTTTTACACCAGTACTTTTGAACGTTGCTTCAGAAAACTTGCTTGCATCGATGAAGTCTGAACTGCGGATGTGCTTGTCACGCTCAGCATGATTTGAATCTAAGCTTGTAGTATCAACAACGACTTCTACCGCTGATGCGTCAATGTTTGCTGGATCATAGCTGAACTCGCCTGAAAAATTGTTGAATCTACCTTTAATAAAACTATAACCAAGGTGACTCACTTTAAAGTTAATAGAGGCGTGTGCACCCTTCGTATCAATTACATAGTCTGCAGCATTTGCACCTAGCGGCAACATCATTGCCACTGCCATTCCTGTAGCGATTAGTGTCTTTTTCATTTCGAAACTCCTAACATTTTTCGAAGAGTATTATCTTTGTTAATAAAGTGATGTTTTAACGCGGCTAGTGCATGTCCAGCGGCGGCAATAATAACGAACCAAGCAGCATAAAAGTGAACTTCGCCCGCTATGTCAGATTGGTTAGCAAACAACTCACCTGCTCCAGGTACAGTGAACCAATCAAATACTTCTATGCCCCTACCATCTGAGGTAGAGATTAAATAGCCACTGACGAATATAACGACCAGAGCTAGATACATCAGTAAGTGGCCAACTTTTGCACCTAATTGTTCAATAGCGTGGCCTTCAATTTTTGGCGTGGCAGTGACACTTTTCCAAAGAAGACGAAAAACCGTCAAACCAGCTAAGAGAATACCTATCGACTTATGCCAATGAGGAGCTGTTTTGTACCACTCGCTGTAGTAGGTTAAGTCAACCATCCATAACCCAACGGCAAACATTCCTATAATCACAATCGCAGAAAGCCAATGCAGCGCTCTCGCCATAGGGTTATAGTTTTTTACTTCGTTTCCAGTCATTACCAATTCCGTTATTTGATATTGCATCTCATTTAGTATCTTAACAACCATACAACCTTTGAGATACAGTATTTACCTAAATTGACACTTTAACGATAATCACTCTTTGATAATGTTCTTCAGTTTTTTCGAACAAGATATTTATTTATCAATTAGTCACTTAGCTATCTTCTGGCATTTCTATCTCATATAACTCATCACTAATGTCCATAATTTTCCGTTCAAGTACCTGTTTGGCATCATCTAACCCCTTGTTATAGAAGGCGGGACCTAATTTTTTGATTAGGAAATCTAGTAAAAACTCACCATCGAACTGCCCTAAGTCATAGTCAAGTTCATCACTAAAATAGGTTTGTAAATCACTAATGAGCTCTGCTCTTTTTTTGCTATCGAACATGTTATTCCTAATTATTTGTTACAATTAAAGGGTTAACTATAACACTGCTTGAGTTAAGGCAAGTATTCCGCAGTGGATCCCCGTCCCGCTTTCACAATTTTCCACGCAAGTCTCATAATCTTTGATTATTTTCCTTATAAGTTTCATTTTTGAAACCCATAAACTATCATAAAGACAATTTTATGGAGGAAGCATGACCGACGGATATCAAGAACGCATTTCTGCACTGCTAAAAGAGAAAAATATTACCAATAACGAGTTGGCCGAAGCGATCGGAAAAGGTAAAGCCACAATAGGACGTTACCTCACGAAAGGCCCAACACGTACTTATCCGTCTATTGAAGATCTTTCATTAATCGCTGATTATTTTAAAGTGCAAGCGCATTGGCTTTGCTTTGGTGTAGGCGACAAACATACAGACGCTGAAGATATTACCCATGCAGCAAACCAAAGTGCGATCACTGTAGCTGTTTATAATCGTACAGAGGTCAATGCACTGTTAAGCGGCGACATGCCACCTTCAGTCGGATCTATACCTGTTCCTCCTGAATACAAAAAGTGTTTTGGCGTAATGTACCCAGTTACTGGGTCCGTCTCCTATAAATGGGATTGTATCGCGCTCGTTAATCCAAATAAGCCTTGGGTTAACGATGACATCGTACTAGCAAGACTTCCGGGTAACCCCTATCCGGATTTTTTTACTCTTGTTAAAGTTGGTACCATCATCCACGTCTGGTATGGCGACGACACAACCAAGAATGCGATCCATCAAGTCAGTGATAATGATATTGATGTGTTGGGTGTCGTGCGTTGGGGCACTTGGGAAAAACGAATCTAATAAAGATTCCGTTTCAAGGAAGAAGGATTTTTCATTGTTGCAAGATATCGTAGTTCATAGTATTCGCAACTTTCAAGCAGACTGCCAAAAACTCTGCCACCAGCACTACCCTGCCGTCCATAATGGTGGAATGATCGAACATCACCTCGGACTCGCGTTTGCAAGACGAGTTTCCGCAAGCTTTATAAGCTTGGGCCATGAGGCAACACTAGCACCGTTAGATTCGAGAAACGATTCAGCAAGCTCATGTAATTATCGGGTCAGTTCTTCTTTGGGGACTATTTGGATAATCACTCATCATTTCATCAATGCTAACTCTGCAAGTAAAGAGCGCCTATTTACTCACCTTCAACAATGGCAAGCAGAGAATCATTACGCCATTCAATCTAAGGATATTTTGGTGATTGTCGCCGACCACTGGATCAATCGGTGTGCTCAGAGCAGAGGAATTATCCATTGGTGGCAAAATACACTGCCACCCGATCTCGACTGTTATGCCCGCCAAGGAGTTAAATTGCTTGAGGCCGATAGTTCACTTAGCGGCTCACTTCGAAATCGACTTGCGATGACACCTAGCTTCATTAATTTCACTCATCCGTTAAAAAGAACGGCTAATCAAGACCCAGTATTAAAGTACGTTCAGCTTTTCGCCATTATTTATCCATAACCCCCTTTGTTTTTCATGGTAGTTGTCATCAAACTTTAACTACAATTTCTCATAGTGGTTCCGTTACTAACCAAACCAGAGTTGAAGTGAAAAGTCTCAAACGATACCAATATGAAAAATACGCTGTGTTGTGTAACTTGGCATACCCTCGAGTATTCAAACAAACACGCTACGGTTTCGATCCTAACGGACAACGAATTGTCGCCAATAGATCTGGAAAAACCGTCGTTCGTATTCTGTGGAGCCAAAACAAAGAAGAAGCGGTCATCGTAATTAAAGGCTCTCACAGTCCTACTGATTGGTTATTAAACTTCGCTATGTGGCAAAGAAGCTGTCGACACTTTGGGCTCAACTACTCCATCCACGCAGGCTTTCACTTTATTCTTAACCAAGAAAGCCAACCCACACACAAAAAAGACCAATTAGGTCTTTCTGTATTCGAACGCACGATGAGCATCGCTTCTGAGTTGATTGAGAATGGTAAACGTATCGCGATTACAGGTCATTCCTCTGGTGGCGCGATCGGATGTATTATTGCTGATGCACTTGAACAAAAATACCCTAAGTCGATAAAACGCATTGTTACGTTTGGCCAACCTGCTATTGGGGGTTATGGATTTAAAAAGCGTTTTAAATTAGCCCATAAAACTTACAGAATATGTTGTGACCTCGACGTCGTCACGTTTTTACCGCCCATTCCATTCGCGTACTGGCACGTGGGAAAAATGTTATGGCTCTACAACGGGCGCATTTATGAAAACACACCTTCATTAGTGAGGTTTGGGCGTTCATTAGTATCCTGGTTAGCTCGGCCTTTTTCCTATCATTTAATGAGCAAATACATAAGGAACAAGGATTTCTTTGATGAACGTTAAAATGAGATGTGTTTCAAAAAAAACATACAAATCTATAAATAGTTAATCGATTACATTAATCAATACTATTGCTATCGCAAATATGAGACAGATCAACGTAGTTAAGATTTTTGGCCGAGTTTTGTCTGCTTTTTATACAAGATTTCATCAAATTATAAACACTGAGACAAATTCACTTTCAAAAAACGTTAATGGTTCACCTTAGCTCAGCCAATAATAGTGATATTTATCACAGATATCATTCAGTTACTGAATTTGACATCCGCGATCAGCGTGCCATGATAGTTTGAATTTCATTTATAAAACGCTGTAAATGCTGCTAACCGATAAACATCAATTTTCCCAACGAATAAGACTCGATCGTTCAGGGTGCTGTATTGCAACCTATAAACACTTGACCTTAAAAAGTGTGTTCCAGCCTATATTCAATATAAGAAATGAAATAATCGGTATGGAAGCATTGGTTCGCTTATTTGACCAAAATGACGAGCCAATTCCACCCAATCTATTTTTCCAGAATGACGAAATTTCATTAGCCGATCAACTCAATGTGGACAGATTAAGCCGCGCCATTCATCTGCGTAATTTCAGTATGTCCTTGTACAACAATCGACTTATATTTCTTAATTTCCTTCCGATCTCTAGTGAAAGGCTGGCGGCAGAAGGATTGAAATCATCACTGTTAATGTCTCGACTTAAAGCTTTGCAAATCGATAATAAAAGAGTCGTTGTTGAGCTTGTGGAGTTAACGGCCTTTAGTGCGAGAACATTGGCTTCAGCTGCACGCCAGCTAAGTAACGAAGATTTTCTAATTGCTATCGACGATTTTGGATGTAAAGAATCAAGTCCAGAAAGGGTTAAGCAAGTTAGACCTAATATACTAAAGTTGGACCGTCAGTTGCTTACTGAGTATATGAGTGGAAATCAACGACCGTTACTAACGGGTTTAAAACTTGCTAAACAATCGGGTGCGAAGACCGTAATAGAAGGTGTAGAGACAGAAGAACAACATGTTGCGATGAAAGCGCTGAAGATCGACTTCTATCAAGGATATCACTTGGCTATGCCAACTGCTTTGCTTCCTAGATTGCAACAAGTGGTTTAAAATCGTTTACCTAACATAAACGTCACGCCTTCCCTCGTCTTACCACTCTGCGCCATTAACGAGGCTTCCCAGTTATCACTGAACTCTTTTTGCATTCCAACCATTGTCGACCATCTACTTGAAGTTTGTTTGGCACTAAACCGGATGTCTGCAAACTGTCCTTTAAGTTGCCTTTGATAATCTTGGTACTGTCCACCGACTACAACTTTCCAGCCGCTGTCCCCGATATTAAACCCTACTAGCGGAGTCACCACCAAGGCGTCCAAATCAACACCTACACCGGAGACAGCTGTAGAGACATATTGTGCATCTATGGTCGTAAAAAACTGTTTATGCCCATACGCTAAGGTTGTGCCTATCGATGTAATGGTCGACGTCGTTGCCATTCCATTAAGTTCTAGCTTTGCAATGTTGTCGTTAATTAAATCATTAACACCAATTGATATGTCCGATGTAGTGACCGCTTTGCCTATCATGGCGTTAAAACCCCAAAAAGGCAGCAACCAAACATCACCTCTCACCGCGATAATACTCGTTGTATTTACCGTTTGACTTGCTCCGTCCGGCAATAAGTCCCCTACCGCCTCACCGTCAACTTTAAAGTCGCTCAAGTTCATTAAGTCTTCTTGCTGATGAGTAAACAATGATATCCCGATCGGTTTGGGCAGCCTAATTCCAACGCTACGTACTCGATCTCCAAAGAAAGGCAGAGTACGACCAAAATCTTCGTCCTTTACTTTTAAATGAGACGAAACGGCTGATTCATTGGCTAATGCCATGGTGCTTATCAATGTCAAACAGAAAACAACGTTACGCATGAAACTAGATAGAGCTCTAATAATATTAAGGGGAGCAAGATATTATCAGGTCGTCAAATACAAAAATAATTTTGATTTCATATATCTACACACTTGAAAATTGACATTACAAATACAATCTCTTGCTTACAAAGGAGTGTTATATGGAAAGTTCTAAAACCAAATTCAAGAGGCTCACCCAAGGAACTATAGCGATGATGCCGCTTAGTCTAGCGGTAGTACCATGGGGTTTTCTAGCCGGTTCATTTGCGATCGATTCTGGTTTATCACCACTAGAAGGACAAGCGATGAGCGCAATTCTTTTTGCAGGAGCGGCTCAACTTGTTGCTATGGGTATGATTAAGTCTGGCGCAACCTTGTTGGCTATGGTCATCACCATTTTCTTTATTACCTCTCGACATTTTTTATATGGACTCTCAATGAGAAACCATATTTCTGTCTTACCGTTACGTTGGCGAGTCGCGCTCGGTTTCTTGCTCACTGATGAGCTTTTCGCTCTTTGCGGCCACCACGATCCTAAAAAGTTTGATCGTTGGTACGCACTCGGAGCAGGGCTATCATTTTATTTGATATGGAATATCGCTACCTTCGTCGGTATCGTCATAGGATCCCAAATACCAGATTTACAGCAATACGGTTTAGAGTTCGCGGTAGCGGCAACGTTCATCGCTATTGTAGTGCCAAACATAAAAACGACGCCAATTTTCCTAGCAGCATTGTCAGCTCTTTTGGCATCTGTCGCGTTTGCCGCGCTTGATATTGGTATGGGTTTAGTATTGGCAAGCCTAATTGGAATGACAGTGGGTTATGTGAGTGAAGAGAGACTCAAACGATGACGTATTTAGTTATTTTAGCGTTGACCGCCGTAGTATTTATAAGTCGTTATTTGTTCTTAGAACCTAAAGTACCGTTGCGGTTGAGTAGTTCTGCTCAGCGATTTTTAAGTTACGCGAGTCCTGCTGTTCTAACCGCTATTTGGGGACCTATAGTATTTCTACCTCATGGAGAATTGTCACTTGCAGATAACTTACCTTATATGCTCGCCGCAACGTTTGCTGTTGCTATGGCATGGGTAACCAAAAATGTTTTATTAACGACAATAGTTAGCATCTTAGTGTTTCTCGTCTTAAACTTGTTGATATTCAAGTAATAATAGGAAGCTACTATGATTGCTAAGGAGCGACTCCAACTTGTAAAGATGATGAACTGGTTGGGTTATCTCGGATTAATCCCCTTTGCGCTTTGTATCGCTAGTTTTAATGCCAATGCAGAACTTTTCGGCATAAATACCAGAATAGTCTTCATCGCGTACAGTGGGATTATATTGAGCTTTTTGTGTGGCATTCTGTGGTCACATGCCTTGTCTGGCGAAAACCAACCATTGTCGCTGCCTATGCTTTTACTCAGCAATCTGATTTGTTTGATGGCTTGGCTGGTTATTTTGATTGCTCCACAACAGTTTCAGCTAGCATTAGTAGTATCAATGGTGGGGTATATCTGTGTTTGGGCCGTAGAAAAAGTCAAGTTATCTACGGCAAGTTCATCCTTCCCTTCAACCTACTCGACTCTGCGCAATCATTTAACATTGGGTGTCCTTGTTTCACACGTTATTGCGCTCGCAGGCTCATAGTTCCATTAGCTATCCAACGCGCTTACTTAACTTTACGCTTTGCTCGATTAGACTGCCCCGCCTCGGGCTTCTTAGGAACCTCTCTTCTCTCGTGTAAAAGGTGTCGAATTGATAAGATCGGGTGTGGCAGTAACATTCTTGGTCCAGAATAAACCATGACTTCTTTCATCTGAGCTTTAGGTTCTGGTTTATAACAGTGTATCGGACACTTGTTACACGTAGGCTTGGACTCACCATATGGGCAACGATCCAGTTTTGTCTCAGCGTAGACCAGCAATGATTTGCAATCTTCACACAACTCATCGCTTCCATGATGCTGTTTGCAATAAATGCGCATCATCGCAGAAACTGTCTTAAATTCTGTGGCTAGTGCGCCTTTGAGAAGGTTGCTTTTCATTCTATTGACCTATCAACAAATCAGAATCAATTTCAATATAGTCGTCAGCTGCTTGGATTAGATTATTGGCCGTCAACGATCTCACACCGGCTACCGTAACTTTGGTGTTAAACCTCTGCTGAATACGTTCCACCAAAACTTGAAAATCACCATCTCCAGATATCAAGACTATTCTATCTACACTATTTGCGGTTTCGTACACATCCAAAGCCAACCCTACATCCCAATCTCCTTTTGCGCTGCCATCTAAACGCTGAATAAAGGGCTTTAGCTGAACATTAAAACCAATACCTCTTAGAATGTGATGAAATTGCCTCTGCTTAGGGTCAGTTGACGAAATAGCGTAGGCTCTTGCAATGTCAATTCGATAACTTTGGCTCAGCTTAGCCCAAAGCGCATTGTAATCAAATCGGCGACCGAACGCCTGACGGGTGGTGTAGTAGACATTTTGTACATCTACAAATATCGCTATTGATTCCATAATAAACATCTTTATCAATTTGCCGTCCATGATACCAGAATTCATGTTTGATTGTTTTAGCAATAGAAAACTCAATTGCTAAACTTAACGTATAACCGTTTGAGATAGCTTTAGGAGGTAACGATGAAAAATGTTGGACTAATCGCTCTGTTGACATTGTTGAGCGGCACCGCCTGTGGTTATCCAGAATATGGGTCTAGACACTCTGAAGAGGTTCATTACGATATGTCGCATCGAAGCGTGATGTACTTTGCACCTAGCAACGACGACAAAGTGAAAGAGTTTTTGTTGGGTACACTTACTAATGAATGCTCGTTAGATGAAAGAGATGTTGTCACTCTGGTTATTACCGAGGACGGGTTCTCCTCCCCTGCTTGGGTAAAAGAGACTTTTGATTACGCAACACTTATCAAAATGTATGGAATTAATAAGGGTGAGCATGCAGCTGTTCTAATTGGTAAAGATGGCTCGGAAAAACTGCGCTGGGGAGCAAAAACAGATTGGGCCCTAGTAAAGGAAACTATTGATGCAATGCCAATGAGACAGGCTGAAATGAAAAGAGCAGCCAGTCGCTGCTCTATCTAAGTACTAGTGGATTTCTTTTTGGGAAAGATGGCTGCTCACTAAACTGGCGACCATTATCGCTAAATAGAAGCTGCCTGTAATCGATTCTAGAAAAACGAAAAACTTGGGAATAGCAAGTGCCGGTGAGATGTCACCGTAGCCAACCGTCGTTAGTGTGATAAAACTAAAATAGATGACTTCGAAAAGGTTATCCAGCCATGGTTTTGCTTCCAAGCCGTTAAAGGGTTCAACAAACAGTTCAAGCTGTATCAGGTATATAAACGCAAACGACAAGCCAAAGAGCAAGTAAACGCATATAGAGCCCACAATCTGATTCAGTGTGACTTTCTTAGGTGTCATCACCTGCTTCAAAGCGGAAAAGGTTTGCGCTAAAACGAAGAACAACATCGCAAACATAGCGACTAATGAAAGGTCATAGTCTTCAAAAATAGAGATACTACCTGAAATCACGACCACGGTTATCATTACAGCGTACCAAGATCGATAAAAGGTCTGTTTTCTATGTACGCCGACGATCGACGTACTCATACAAAGAATCAGTAGTGCGAGAACATAGTCTTGCGCATCATCTTTGAACTGATGAACGACAGCACTTAAGAAAAACAATACCAGTAGAGAACCAAGCAAGAAAAAGAAATTGTCGTCTTTAGTCATCAATTTCATTGTGTAATCCCCTAAACTCTATAGCATTTCTTTTGCGATCAAGTGTAGCAAGTAGGTTTCCCTTTCGATGCTCATCCCTTTTTTATCGCTTTCTGCCATGGTCTTCTCATTAAAGGCGATTGCCTCGTGGATGTTTATCCAAACCGCTTTCATACCATTCTTTACTTCATAATCTTCGTAAGCAGTCGCGCCAAGCTCTCGGTCGACTTTGCATGAATAACAGTAAGAAATCATATGCATTACATCTGCATCATCTTTATACCATGGACGAAATTCTTCATATATTCCAAACGGCTTAATTGAATGGATATTTTGAGCACCCGTTTCTTCTTCTAGCTCTCTCACCATACCTGCGATAACGTCCTCACCTTCATCTAATCCTCCTCCTGGAAGAGAATAGTCATGATAACGCTCCGTAAACAGCAGCAAAATGTTTTCACCGTCAATCGCAATTGCGCGAGTTGCATTACGTTTGATGATTTTTTTATCATCGAGATGTTCTATATCAGGATGAATAGCCGTGGTAATTTGTCTCACTTGTAACCTACTAACCTATGAAATATTGCGAGAAGTCTATCACAAAAACATTCTTTTACACTTAGACACAGTTTTGCCCTGACTAAATAAGCGACTAACATAAATGAACGCTGTATTATTGCTCCCTCGCTTAAAGGGACCTTAAGCAACTAATATTATAAATTCGTTTGCCAAGTTCCTCTTACAATATGAAACTTCAAAAATCGCTAATCGCATTATCTATCTTAGTCGGCGTTCCAACGACTTTCGCTCAAGATGACACATTGTCCTCTGATAATCATAGTCCTGCTATTTCTCAGCAAGATTTTGTTCAACAAGCCATCGCTGAAGATCAGAAATTATCTGACTCAGAGTTTGACTCAACTCAGTCTTCACAACTGAATAGCCTTGGATACCGTTCCATATCTACTAACAGCAGTTTTGAAGAATTACGTATAGCAAATGAGTCAGACAACCCAACAAACTTTTATGATTCTCCATATCGTGTGTCTCTCTTTAACCCTCAGAATGGCGAAGACAGTGAAAGACTCTGGTCTCAAACTAAATCTATTTTTGCGTATGGCGTTGGTGTAGCAGGTGTTTTAGCACTGATGCCCGAATCTATTACTAACTGGGAAAAAGATGATGTCCAGTTAATGAATAAGTGGTGGGATAACGTGCGCTCGGGTCCTGTCTGGGATCGCGATGACCACATTATCAACTACATCGGACACCCTTATTTTGGTGGTGTTTATTACCAAGCTGCTCGGAAATCTGGTTATAGACAGTGGGATGCGTTTATGTATTCCACACTTATGTCCACCTTCTATTGGGAATATGGTATCGAAGCCTTTGCAGAGATCCCATCAATTCAAGATTTGGTTGTTACCCCTACCCTTGGCTGGGTATATGGTGAATGGGCATTCAACAAAGAAAAAGAAATTCGCTTACGAGGAGGAACTGTTTGGGGTTCTGATGCCCTAGGTTCAACAGCTTTGTTCTTCCTAGACCCTGTCGATAGTCTGGGGCGAGGCGTAAACAACATTGCAGGGCGCGAAGTAATTAAAGCTGGTACTGGTTTCGTCGGCGTTCATTCCAATGTCATGCGCAATGGTGAAGTAGAGACTAAGTACCAAATGCAAGTTAACTATGCGTTTGGTGCAGGTGAAACGGATGACAGCCTTAAACGTAGACAGAAAAAGAACTACCACCAGTACACAGACGACCCAGTTACCTACGGTATCGTTGGTGTGAGTGCCGGCTTTGCGTATCCGCTGTTGGATAAAGAACGTAACCTGAAAAACGACTTTGCTCCTGCCTTTACATTGGGCTTGTACTTCACAGAGCAGTTTTCTACTCGCTTAGGCTATATGCAAGGAAATTATGACTCGACGGTAAGCAACGAAAAGCACATCTATGAGAACTATAGCTTAGATGTTCAGTACTACTTTATGCCCGGCAGCGCATTTAAACCTTATTTAAATGCTGGCGTAGGTGAAGCCATGTTGGATAAAGACCGCGATACTAAAAAGCTACAATGGAACATTGGCACCGGTGTACACTATTCCCTCAATGCCAATTGGTCTCTGCAGGCTGACTGGAAATACGCTTACCATCGTAATTCTGGTGCTCGAGACCAACTATGGGGAACTCGACTTATCTACCGTTTTGGTGAAGGTAACAAGTATATTTAGCGCTTCGAAGCGACTAAACGGTGAGTTTCATACTCACCGTTTTGTTCTTATTTAATCAATGAAGCACCGTTTGTAGGAATTTTGGGAACGAAACGACAATTGACCGGTCATTCTCATAAAATATTGAATAATTTGACTCAATCAAAACACTTTTCCTTTGAAATCTCCTACACTTAACTCAAAGCGTGAATTCCAACTAGGAGAAAGAATGAAAAAGTTACAATGGGTGATTGGCGCATTAGCGGTGGGAGTTATGGCTGGTTGTGCGAGCGAGCCAGATAAATATGATGTAGACGAAATAACGGTTGAAAGTGACCCTGCTTATGTTTACTGCGTTGAGCAAGGACATAAATTAGAAAGATTCTCAGAAGAAGGTAAACGTGTACCTTATTGCGTTATCTCTGACGACGAACGTTACACCGTTTGGGACTACTACGAAAATAGAGATAAAGAGCAAAACAATTAGTCGCTATTTATTAAATAAAAGAGCCAGAGAATTATCTCTGGCTCTTTTATTTCACAATATGCCTTAAAGTTATTCCCAATCGAGAATAACTTTTCCAGACTGCCCGCTGCGCATGACGTCGAAGCCTTCTTGGAAATCATCAATCTTATAATGGTGAGTGATAATTGGCGTCAGATCTAAGCCAGATTGAATCAAGCTTGCCATCTTATACCATGTTTCGAACATTTCACGGCCGTAGATACCTTTGATCACCAGACCTTTGAAGATCACTTGGTTCCAATCGATACCCATGTCTGATGGTGGAATACCTAGTAGTGCGATACGACCACCGTGGTTCATGGTTTCAAGCATTGAACTAAATGCCGCTTGAACACCAGACATTTCAAGACCTACATCGAAGCCTTCAGTCATGCCTAGTTCTGCCATCACATCTTTTAGGTTTTCTTTTGCAACGTTTACGGCACGTGTTACACCCATCTGTCTTGCAAGATCTAGACGGTATTCGTTAACGTCTGTAATAACTACGTGGCGCGCACCTACGTGCTTGGCAACCGCAGCGGCCATAATGCCGATAGGGCCAGCGCCTGTAATCAGTACATCTTCACCAACTAGGTCAAAAGACAGCGCAGTGTGAACAGCGTTTCCGAACGGGTCAAAAATAGATGCTAGGTCGTCAGAGATACCTTCAGGGATCTTAAACGCATTGAACGCTGGAATAACCAAGTATTCAGAGAACGCACCAGTGCGGTTTACACCAACACCAACTGTGTTGCGGCATAGGTGAGTACGACCGCCACGGCAGTTACGACAGTGTCCGCAAGTAATGTGACCCTCGCCAGATACGCGGTCGCCAATTTCGAAGCCACGAACTTCTTGGCCAATACCAACTACTTCACCTACATATTCGTGGCCGACAACCATAGGAACAGGAATCGTGTTTTGTGACCACTCATCCCAGTTATAGATGTGTACATCAGTACCACAAATTGCCGTTTTCTTAATACGAATTAGAATGTCGTTGTGACCAAGTTCAGGCTTGTCCACTTCGGTCATCCAAATGCCCTGCTCAGGCTTTAGCTTAGATAGCGCTTTAATTTTCATAATGTAACCTTAAAGACAGGTTTCAGGTTCTAAACCCGAAACCCTAAAAACCTTAGATAAGACCCATATCCTTGCCAACTTCGATGAATGCATCGATAGCGCGGTCAAGTTGCTCACGAGAATGAGCCGCAGACATTTGAGTACGAATACGAGCTTGGCCCTTAGGTACTACTGGGAAAGAGAAACCAATAACGTAGATACCTTTCGCTAACGCACGCTCAGCAAACTCTGCAGCCACTTTCGCGTCGCCTAGCATGATTGGAATGATTGCATGATCGGCACCACCCATAGTGAAACCAGCACCTTCCATACGAGTACGGAAATGAGCAGCGTTCTCCCATAGGCGTTCACGTAGGTCACCACTCTCTTGTAGCAAATCTAGAACACGGATAGACGCATTGACGATAGCTGGTGCTACAGAGTTAGAGAACAGGTATGGACGTGAACGCTGACGTAACCAGTCAATCACTTCTTTCTTACCAGAAGTATAGCCACCTGATGCACCACCCATCGCTTTACCTAGCGTACCAGTAATGATGTCGATACGGTCTACAACGTCGTGAAACTCATGTGTACCGGCGCCGTTTTTACCCATGAAGCCAACTGCGTGAGAGTCATCAACCATCACTAGCGCATCGTATTTATCTGCCAAATCGCAGATTGCAGGAAGGTTTGCAACCACACCGTCCATCGAGAATACACCGTCAGTTACGATTAGCTTATGGCGAGCACCTGCTTCGTTAGCAGCGATCAGCTGCTGCTCAAGCTCTTCCATATTGTTATTAGAGTAACGGTAACGCATTGCTTTACACAAACGGACACCATCAATGATAGAAGCGTGGTTTAGCGCATCAGAAATGATGGCATCTTCTTTACCCAAGATAGTTTCGAACAAACCTGTGTTTGCATCGAAGCATGATGTGTAAAGGATAGTGTCTTCTTTACCTAGGAATGTAGACAGTTTCTGCTCAAGTTCTTTGTGAATGTCTTGAGTACCACAGATAAAACGAACTGAAGCCATACCAAAGCCGTTTTTATCCATGCCCGCTTTACCAGCGTCGATAAGTGCAGGATGGTTTGCAAGGCCAAGATAGTTGTTCGCGCAGAAGTTTAGTACTTCTTCACCTGTTGAGATTTCAACAGCCGCTTGTTGTTGAGAAGTGATGATGCGCTCAGACTTATAAAGTCCTTCAGCTTTTACTTCTTCAATTTGCTCTTGGATTTGCTTATAAAACGCAGAAGACATAGTGGATTCCTTTTTCTATCCTATTTATCAATAGGTTATGTAGGGAGGTGATATTTACAGCGTATTGATTCGCCTTATATCTAGATTGGAATCATTTTAGTTCATTGTGGTGCAAACGATTATCCCTTAAGATGGAAAACCATTAGTGAATCTGAGGCAACAATAATGTTCAGCCATAAGCTATTGAGTTTATTACCTGACCTCGCATCTTTTATTTTGGTAGTAAACGAAGGCAGTTTTACCGCCGCCGCAAAAAAGCTGGGGGTCACGCCGTCTGCGCTATCTAAAACCATTACTCGTCTTGAAAGCGCGCTATCGGCAAAGTTGTTTGAGCGCACTACGCGCAAGTTGGTTATCACTCAGGCTGGGCAAAAGGTTTACGACCAAAGTGTGTTAATGGTGAACGCGGCACAACAGGCCATTGACGTCTCTCAATCCGACCATACTGAGCCAAGCGGGTCTATTACTGTCGCCGCACCGGAAGCGTTTCTTAACTCGGTATTACAACCTTTTATTACTCCCTTCCTAGTGCGATATCCGGAAATTCAATTGAAAGTTCGCGCCGTTGATGGCGAAATCGACCTGTTGCGCATGGGCATCGACGTTGCATTCAAACTTACTGACAAACCAGACGAAAACCTGGTTATGAAAGAGTTAGGACCAACTAACCTCGTACTGTGTGCCAGTCCCGATTACATTGCTAAGCGCGGACTGCCCCATACACCAAGTGATCTTGAAAAACATGACTGCCTCTACCTTGCTGAAACGGAACGCGACAACATTTGGGATTTTCTCAAAGACGATGAGTTTCATACTGTGAAAGTAGCGGGACGCTATGCCATCAACCACTCTCAGATGCGCCTCCATGGCGTTAAACAAGGTCTCGGCATCGGAATATTTCATGATTTTGTTATTTCTGAAGCCATAGAAGATGGCAGTGTTGTGCCCGTCCTCTCGGATTGGACCATCAAGAGTAACTACCATGGAGCCGTTGCACTCCAATACGCACAAACCAAGTATATGCCGGCCCGCTTACGCGTGTTTATTGACTATGTCGTCAAGGAACTGCCATCCAAGCTAACCAATTAACCAATCAACGACGGAAGACAAAATGCTTAATGGGATCCATCACACCGCCATCATTTGTTCCGACTACGCAAAGTCGAAACACTTTTATGTCAACATACTAAAGCTGGAAATCATCGACGAGAACTATCGCGAACATCGAGACTCCTACAAACTAGATCTCGCCTTACCTGATGGCACGCAACTTGAGCTGTTCACTTTCCCTGGAGCTCCTGAACGTCCTAGCTTTCCAGAAGCTATGGGTTTAAGACATTTAGCATTTAATGTCACCAAACTAGAGCAAATTGCCGATTATCTAAAAGCAAATGATATTGACGTAGAACCAATACGAATTGACGAATACACTGGTAAGCGTTTTACGTTTTTCCAAGATCCTGACGGTCTACCACTCGAGCTATGTGAAGAGATCTAGAGCTCAAGACCCACATATGGCAGAAAACCTGTTGTAGTTGCCCAACCTCTACATGAAATTACAACAGGTAATACCAGTGACATATATCACACCAAACAATCGCGCTCGTTCAAAACCAGTCGATATCCCCAGATTTTATTTTCAATTCCATATATTAATTCACATAAGTACCCCTGTAAGGTTAATTTTACTAGTATCAGGGCATCTAAATGCGGCACTTTTTAACAATTTGATTACACTTATAGTATCAATGATTCTTTTGTCTTCAGACGATTACCATCATGTCTGAAAACAAAAATCAAGGTTGTACCCTGGGATTTTCTAGCACTAGCTCTTATCAGAGCGTGCGAAAAGGAGTTCGAGATGAACGTACAAGCATTACCCATGCATCGTTTTATCGACTACCAAGGTAATCTCGTTAAGCCGTTGCCCCACTGGGCAGATGAGAACACCTTACTTCAGTTCTATCGCGACATGGTAGTTGCGAGAACATACGATGCAAAAGCCGTTGCTCTTCAGCGAACCGGCAAACTTGGTACCTACCCTTCCCATCTTGGCGCAGAAGCCATCGGTATCGCCATCGGTCACGCTCTCACAAGATCAGACGTCTTTGTTCCTTATTACCGTGATATGCCCGCTCTCTGGGTTCGTGGTATCGCTATAGAGAAAAATCTCCAATACTGGGGAGGCGATGAGCGAGGCAGTGATTTCGAATTTGATGATGGCTCACCATGCACCGATCTTCCCTTCTGCGTTCCTATCGCCACACAATGCACTCATGCCGTAGGAGTGGCGTCCGCGTTAAAAATTAAGGGGAACCACGATGTCGCTTTGGTGACTTGTGGAGATGGAGCCACATCTAAAGGCGACTTCTTGGAATCACTCAACTGTGCAGGTGCATGGAACATTCCTTTGATTTTTGTCGTCAACAATAACCAATGGGCGATTTCGGTCCCTCGCTCGCTACAATGTGGCGCAGAATTTTTAGCAGACAAAGCGGTTGGAGCTGGATTACCTGGCCTGACAGTAGACGGCAACGATGTTATTGCGATGTATGACACCATTTTACAAGCGGTCGATCGAGCTAGAAAGGGCAAAGGAGCCACTTTGATTGAAGCTATCAGCTATCGACTAAGTGACCATACTACCGCTGATGATGCTAGTCGTTACCGTAGTGATTCAGAGCTACAACAAGCGTGGGACTATGAACCAATAAAACGTCTAAAATCCTATCTAATCGCGCGAAGCCTTTGGTCTGATGAACAGGAACAGTTACTGGCTCAAGAAGCCAAAACCATCGTTGAAGAAGCTGTTACTCGTTATTTAGCCACCCCACCTCAACCACCTGAGTCGGCGTTCGATTATCTCTACGAAACCCCAACAAGCGAGCTAGCACCGCAAAGAGATACGCTGATTAATAAGACGTTGCGAATGCAGGGAGGCAAACATGATTAATCAACAAACTCCCGAAATCACGCTTATTGAAGCGGTTAACTTGGCACTTCATTATGAAATGGAGCACGACAAAAACGTCGTGCTACTAGGCGAAGACGTTGGAGACAACGGCGGTGTGTTTCGCGCTACTGTCGGTTTAAAAGAGAAATTTGGATTAAGAAGGGTGATTGATACTCCTCTTGCCGAAGCCCTAATAGGAGGTGTTGCAGTTGGCATGGCAACACAAGGGTTAAGACCTATTGCGGAATTTCAATTTCAGGGCTTTGTCTTTCCTGCGATGGAACACCTCATCTGTCATGCTGCAAGAATGAGAAACCGCACTAGAGGTCGGTTAACCTGCCCTGCGGTATTTCGGGCACCGTTTGGTGGCGGCATACACGCCCCTGAGCATCATTCTGAAAGCATCGAAACCCTGTTTGCTCATATTCCTGGATTAAAGGTCGTCGTTCCCTCCTCTCCTCAACGAGCATACGGACTTCTGCTAGCTGCGATTCGTAGTAACGACCCTGTAATGTTTTTCGAGCCAAAGCGAATCTATCGAACAGTCAAATCACCCGTAGTAAACGATGGACAAGCTCTGCCTCTTGATACCTGCTACACACTAAGAAAAGGACGAGATCTCACGGTCGTCACTTGGGGAGCTTGTGTAGTTGAAACCCTGCAAGCCGCCCAATCGCTTTCGGAACAAGGAATTGAAGCAGAAGTCATCGATCTCGCGAGTATAAAGCCTCTCGATATGGACACCATTATTAAATCACTGGAAAAAACCGGACGTTTACTTGTCGTCCATGAAGCAAGCCAAAGCTGTGGTGTCGGAGCGGAGATCATTACTCGAGTTTCCGAACATTCTATGTGTCTTCTCAAAGCCCCACCTAGGCGTGTTACTGGGCTCGACACCGTTATGCCATATTACAAAAACGAAGACTATTTCTTAATTCAAGAACAAGACATCACACTTGCCGCACGCGAACTTGTGGAGGGCTGGAAATGAAGTCATTTTTATTACCAGATTTAGGGGAAGGACTCGCTGAGTCTGAAATTGTTCAATGGCATGTTAACGTTGGTGAACATGTAGACGTTGATCAGGTGATCTTAACCGTCGAAACCGCGAAAGCCGTTGTAGAAGTGCCAGCACCTTACAGTGGGAAAATCGTCAGCCGTCATGGGGAGGAAGGTGACGTCATCAACATCGGCAGTTTGCTGATTGAGATTGAAGAAGTGGTCACGGAAGCGTCTGCCACCCACTCTAAAGCCACATCAAGCGATGCAGCAACCGTTGTTGGCAATGTATCAAACCACACACACCACGTTGAAGTTGATGACTTTTGGGTTGGGCCTGCTCACCATTCAAACTCTGAACAAACGGTCACTGCGATGCCGTCTGCTCGGCTTCTCGCTAAGAAGCTCGGTGTTGACCTATTAAAGGTGAAAGGTAGCGGGCACGACGGTGTTATTACTGACACAGATATTTACAACGAACTCGACCGACAAACACCAGGTACGGAAGTACTTAAAGGTGCAAGACGCACCATGGTCGGCACTATGGCGGATTCACATCACAACGTTGCTTCCGTGACGATCACTGAAGAGGCGTTGTTGTCCAATTGGTCACAAAAAGAGGATATTTCCGGCCGTTTAATTAAAGCTGTTGTCTTTGCTTGCCAAAAAGAGCCGGCTTTAAACGCATGGTTTGATGCCGATACAATGACACGTTGTGTTCATAGCAAAGTGAATATCGGAATCGCGGTAGATAGTAGCCATGGATTGTATGTGCCAGTACTCAGGAACGCCGACAGTTTTGACCAACAAGGAATTCGCCACTGGTTAAATGAAACTGTAGAGGGCATTCGAGCTAGGCGAATAGGCAGAGAACAACTACAACACGCGACGATAACACTGTCGAACTTTGGTGCCATTGCTGGAATTTTCGCGACCCCTGTCGTCTCACCGCCTCAAGTCGCTATTGTAGGAGCTGGTCGAATTATCGAGAAACTAGTTTTACAAAACGGTCAGCCAACAGTCATCAAAGCGCTACCTTTGTCGATCACATTCGATCATCGAGCCTGTACTGGTGGCGAAGCAGCACGATTCGTCAAAGTACTGGTTGAGCACTTGCAGCGGCCAACCATTGACTAAACGTTAAACGGGGTGAGTTAGCCGTCAATCACGATACCTAGCTCACCACGTTTTTTCTTACTTAGACCTAACGCCACCAGCCGATATGATTCTTTAAGGTAATATTGTAATTCTTCGTCAAGTCGACCTGATGTCTCCACCTGCTGTATCCACTTCATTCCACGACTCGCAAAGTACGGCGCAGGCCGATAGCCTTCACTGTCACTAAGAAAATCAAAATTCAAATCCGACGTTTTGAAAGTAAACGCAGCCCCGCTCTCTTTGTTCCAGCCCCCAATAGCGAAGACCTTACCTCCGACCTTCCAAACATGAGCATCGCCCCATTGAATAACATGACTGGTCGCTGGGAAAGCGCCGCAAAATTCGTTGAATTGGTCGTAATCCATTGTGGGTTCCCTATAGTAATTCGAGTTTATGAATAGCCATGATTTATGAACAAATAAGGTTTATCGCAATATTACGCTGGTTAATCAGATTCTAGCGAGATCTCTGAGTATCTGCGCTGCCGATACTTCCTTACAACCCTCAGTGCTTTCTCCACACCAAAGCGGCGAGAAGTCTGCACTACCTTGCTGCTCCGCCTGTCCTCTGAGCTGTGTGATATCGATAGACGCATAGGGAAATTGTGGTGCTTCCTGTGTGACGAAACCTAGCTCCCTCATTGCACGATTGACTATTCCTCGTGCCGGTCGGCCCGAGTATACATTGGTAATTGCAGTATGCTGAGACTGAGTACTTTTGATAGCATCACGATGTAAAGCCGATGTCGTGGCCTCGTCACACAATAGAAACGCGGTCCCCACCTGAACTACCTCTGCACCTATGTTAAACGCGTGTTCAACCTTGTCAGCAGTACTGATGCCTCCAGCCGCCACAACGGGTACAGTGACATTCTCAACAATTTTCTTGATAAGATCTTCGACTGGTAATTGAGTAGCAAGATCATCCGTTAAGCACATTCCCCTATGACCGCCCGCTTCCACTCCTTGAGCAATAATCGCATCCGCTCCGTTATTCTCTAACCAAATCGCCTCTTCGACGGTAGTCGCCGAAGATAAAATACATGTCCCCCAGCTTTTTACTCGTTCTATAAGAGCCTTGTTCGGCAGCCCAAAATGGAAACTAATGTAAGGAGGTTTAAATGCTTCAATAGCATCAGCGATATCCTTGCTAAATGGCATGCGCGTTGCCATGCTAGGTTGAATGGCAATATCGAGTTCCAACTCTTCAAAATAGGGTGCAAGTCGATTACGCCACTGAGCTTGGCGTTCTTGATCAAAGTTAGGCATTGAGTGACAGAAAAAATTGAGATTGTAGGGTTTATCGGTCGCTGCTGTAATGGACTCTAATTCTTTTACAATACGCTCTTTAGAAAGCATGCCACAAGGTATAGAGCCTAAACCACCAGCTTCGCTTACTGCTATCGCAAGCTTACTGTCTTGTACTCCGGCCATAGGCGCTTGAATGATTGGCAGCTCAGTATGCAGCCATGATGAAAACGTCCTTTGTTTCATATTCATTTCCTTGTTAATTTGTTCATCTATCCAGTCGTTTTCTCTCGCTATCCTCAGCGTAACATTTCTAAGATACCGTCTGGATGCAGCGGTATCTTTCCTGCTAATAACTCGCTTTCTTCAACCCATTTAACGACAAATTCCACTCCATTAGTTTCAATCCCGTCGACATGCGTCTTTTGATAGAAACCTTGATCAACAAATCGCCCCTGATAGACAAACACAATCTCATGTCCAGAGCGTCCATCGAAGGTAAAGAGGTTCTCACTAACGCCAAGAAGTTCAAGGGAGGTTACATCTGCGCCGATTTCTTCTTTTACTTCTCGTTCAGCGGCCTCTCGCGACGTTTCACCAAACTCAATGCCACCACCAACGGGGATCAGGTAGTGCTGGTCTTTTGCAGGATCGTAACCTTCTGCAAGTAACACCTTTCCGTTATGTCGAAAAAGGCAAACGGCTTTCGCTCTAATGGCAGCGGTCATTAGATGCTCCATCATTGCTGGATTTGTCGTCACTAAACTCTTGTAAAGCTAGTAAAGCTAGTAAAGCTTTTTGAGCTTCTAGTGATGGCACGAAAATATGGTCGTGATAGTAGGCAGCAATGACGTTGGCACTAATGCCTTTGTCCGCCAATTTTGAGGAGACGGCTGCGGTTAGACCTACAGCTTCAAGGCTAGAATGAACATTAAGCGTAATTTGTTGAAATACTGACTCAAAACTCAATTTCGCTTTGACAGCTTCGGCTTTAGGTAGGACAAGTGTGAGGCCTTCCGCTTCAATGAAGGTAGCAATCAACTCGAGTTTTGTATATTCCTTAAGCGCCCCTTTCACATGACAGAATACGACTTCGTCTTCGAGAAGACATGGACTCATAGAGCTCAATAACTGCTCTAGCTCGGTAATACCAGCCATCAAACATTCCTTAGTGACTTAAAACAGAGTGCATTATCCTGCAAGCGAAGTGCACTCGCTTCAAGTTAAGGGTGTTCAATATGATAGCTAGGTTGCATATTTAACGAGCTTTGATTTATTTACTCTCGATGAAACCTAGCACGACGCTGTTACTTCTTAACGCAAACCGCTAGAACATTGCCCGATTGCTGATCCCAAGGCGTGATTTTTTCATAGTCATGTTCAAACAGGTGTACGTCGAATAGCGGTTCTAATAGTGCTTTTAGTTCTTGGATAGTAAAAGCCACCATCGGGTGTTCATCAAACCAACTTTGCGTTTCGTCACCTGTGTTTTTTTCAATGTTAAGCTTAAGCGCCTGACGCTCACCTTGGCCTTCATAATACCAACCTGAACGAAACGTGAATTTACTGCCTTCGCTCTCTACGGAATGCTGAACAAAAGAATGGTTATTGATTTTTAACCTATCAACCGCATTGAAGCAAAATACGCCACCGACTGACAGAGCATTAAATACACTATTGATGCACTGTTTAAGCCTTTCTATCCCGTCACAGTAGTGAATCGAATAGAGAAAACAGGTAATCAAATCAAGTGGCTGTGTAACAGTAAATTCGCTCATATTTTGTAGCGAAAACTGAGCTTCCGGACATCTAACCGACGCGAAATCCAACATAGGTTGATTGATATCCAAACCACTACTTTGATAACCATAATCAATAAAGTGACGGACATGAGGGCCAGTGCCACATGCTAAATCAAGATGAGTATTTCCTTGGTTTCCAAACAATTGATGCAATCGTTTTACGTTATGACTCTGCGCTTGGTAATCAATATCGACACACATTAGGTCGTAGTAACCAGAAAGGTCAGTATAGAGAGAATTGGCGGACATGTTTGCCTAGTCGTTGCCGACGAAAAACTGCGGGTGGCGCATCCTATACGAAATCAACGATATTCATAACAAAAAGTTAGCACCCAAAAACAACTTCTCTACCAATTCATTTTTAAGAGCAAAATAGTCTTTACTATTCAATATATTGGAAATACATTATCGAGTAACAACCAACCTCATACGCGCTGTAGGAATTGTCCTAACAGCAAAGTAGCGACTTTGTTTTTAACCTAAGCTCTTAAGGTACTTTGTCGATAAGCTCCGGCATAATGTCAAACAAATCCCCTACTAATCCATAGTCCGCAACTTGGAAAATGGGTGCTTCAGGATCACTGTTTATCGCGACGATCACCTTAGAGTCTTTCATCCCTGCCATATGTTGGATTGCACCTGAAATACCGATAGCAATGTACAAATCCGGTGCGACTATTTTGCCCGTCTGACCAACTTGCAGGTCATTTGAAACAAACCCTGCATCAACCGCAGCTCGCGACGCACCAATAGCACCACCGAGTTTATCAGCGAGCTGTTCCACCAAAGTAAAGTTGTCTTTACTGCCTACGCCACGCCCACCTGAAATAACAACACGAGCAGCCGCCAATTCAGGGCGCTCACTTTCATTTTGTTGCTGAGAGACAAATGCAGAAAGACCATTCCCAACATCATGACCGCCGACCATTATCACTGTCGCTTGATTCGCGGGGTCATGCCCCACTGCTTCAAACGCCGAACCGCGTATCGTCATGAGTATTTTTTCCTCTGTCGACTTCACTTTCGCTAGCGCGTTACCGGCATAAATTGGACGGATAACCGTATCTGCCGTCACAATTTCCACGACATCAGATAGCTGGCCGACGTCGAGCAGCGCAGCAATACGTGGCAGCAGATTTTTCCCAAATGTCGTCGCTGGAGCCAAAATATGTGTAAAGTCTTTGGCAAGCTGCACCGCTATTGGTGCTCCGTTCTCAGCAAGTAAATGACTAAATTGTTCATCGTCGGCGACGATCACTTGCTTGACGATATCGCAGTGGCCAATACGCTCTATTACCTCCTGACATTGATACCCCATGACAAGCACCGAAATGTCACCACCTATTTGCGCCGCTGCGGATAGCGTTTTAAAGGTATCAAGCGCTACGCTGTGGTTATCGTGCTCTGCAATAACAAGAATTTGCGTATCCATAATTATCTCCCCTTGATACTCTTCGGCTTAAAGTACTTTCGCTTCATTTGTTAACTTATCGATCAGCTCATCTACATTTGTGACTTTCACGCCTGCTGGACGCGCTTTGGGTGCCAAGACTTCTATCACCTGATGTTTTGGCATCAAATCCACGCCTAATGAATCAACATCAATAACATCGAGTGGCTTGCGTTTGGCTTTCATGATGTTGGGTAAGGACGCATAACGAGGTTCGTTCAACCTCAAATCAGTGCTGATGATGGCTGGCAATGTCAGTTTCAAGGTCTCCAGTCCCCCGTCTATCTCTCTAGTGACTTCAATATGCTCACCCGACAGTATGACTTGCGAGGCAAACGTTCCTTGAGGTCTACTCGTCAAAGCCGCTAGCATTTGCGCAACTTGATTGTTGTCCGTATCGATCGATTGTTTACCTAGTAGAACCAATGTTGGCTGTTCTTTCTCAACCATCGCTTTCAAGATTTTTGCTACAGCTAAAGGCTCAGGTGATGCTGCCGCTTCTATATGGATCGCTCTGTCAGCTCCCAAAGCAAGGGCATTGCGCAACGTTTCTTGCACTGTCTTATCACCAATACTCACGACCACTACTTCGTCTACAGAGCCAGACTCTTTAAGTCTTATGGCTTCTTCCACAGCAATCTCACAGAAAGGATTCATCGACATTTTGACGTTAGCGGTTTCAACGCCACTACCATCTTTAAGGACACGAACTTTTACATAGGGATCAACGACACGCTTTACAGCAACTAACACCTTCATACCGACTCCTTGGATAAAACGAACAAGCCTAATGGTTACTATTTGAGCTTAGTAAAGTTTACGTTTACGTCAACTGCACTATAGTTATACGTAGAGTTCCAAAATGGATCCATTTTGCAAAATTAGGTGGTGAACATGGAAAGAGAATGCATGGAATTTGACGTGGTTATAGTTGGTGCCGGTCCTGCGGGGCTTGCTAGTGCCATCCATCTTATTCAGCTTGCGACGCAAAACGAGTCAGAGTTATCGGTATGTGTGATTGAGAAAGGTGCCGAAATTGGGGTTCATATCCTCTCTGGTGCAGTGTTTGAAACCAGAGCGCTTGATGAGCTTATTCCTGACTGGCAATCGCTAAACGCGCCAGTGAACAATCCTGTCCAGCAAGATGACTTCATTTATCTGACCACCCAATACAATCACTTAAACATACCTTCATTTCTAACGCCAACTACACTGCACAACAACGAATCGAATCACATCATTAGTCTTGGCTTGTTGTGTCAATGGCTTGCAGAGCAGGCAGAACGACTTGGCGTTGAAATCTTTCCTGGCTTTGCAGCGCAGAACGTTCTTTATTCAGATACAGGCGCAGTAGTTGGTGTTTGTACTTCAGATATGGGATTAGATAAGCAAGGAAAACAAAAAAGCACGTTTGAAGCAGGCATAGAATTAAAAGGTAAGTACACCATTTTCGCTGAAGGTGCGCGTGGCCATTTAGGCAAGGAACTTATTCATAGATTTAAGCTCGATCAGGGCAAGCAGCCACAGCATTACGCTCTTGGATTCAAAGAAGTTTGGCAACTACCCGATGAGCAGCCCCACTACGCCAAAGGCAAAGTCATTCATGGCGTCGGTTGGCCCTTGCACGACTCTAAAACCACAGGAGGCACTTTTGTCTACCACTTGGACAATCATCAAATCGCTGTAGGTCTTATTGTCGACCTTAATTACACCAACCCTCACCTAAGTCCCTTTGACGAATTTCAACGCTTCAAACACCACCCAGCCATTGCGAAATACCTTCATGATGGAGACCGTATCTCGTTTGGTGCAAGAGCCATCGCTAAAGGTGGCCTTCGTTCGCTCCCCAAACAGCAGTTCCTTGGAGGGCTGCTCATTGGTTGCGATGCTGGCACACTGAACATGGGCAAAATAAAAGGCACCCATACCGCAATGAAGTCCGGCATGTTATCTGCCGAGGCGGTTTATCAGCAACTCGCGAAGGGATGCGAGCATAATGAACCGGATTATCAATCCTTATTTGAAGCGTCGTGGCTCCATCAAGAACTCAGCGACACACAAAACTTTGGCGCTAACTTGCATCGTTTTGGCGAACCTCTGGGAGGTATGCTCAATGTGCTAGAACAAAATGTATGGACACGTTTATTCAATCGCCCGATTCCTTGGAGAGTGACTGACGCCAGTGATGATCACTCACAGTTAGCACATAAAAGCAGTGTGCCTAACATCACCTACCCAAAGCCCGATGGCGTATTGAGTTTTGACAAACCCTCTTCGGTTTATTTGTCTGGTACCCAGCATGAAGAGAATCAACCGTGTCATCTGCAACTTCTCGATGTCAATGTGGTCACCGATAGCCATATTCCACAGTTTGACGAGCCTAGTCAGCGCTATTGTCCTGCTGGTGTGTATGAGATTATTGAAGTGGAAGGTCGCAAACAGCTGCAAATCAACGCCAGTAACTGTCTGCATTGCAAGACTTGCGATATTAAAGACCCATCAGCCAATATAAAATGGACCCCACCAGAAGGCGGTGGCGGTCCAAATTATCAAGCTATGTAATCGTCAATAAGAACAAAGGCGGTTAAATCACCAGACCGCCATCCACTTCGATGACGCGACCATTCACGTATTCATTTTCCAGTATAAAACGCACCGTATGAGCGATCTCTGACGGATCGGCCATTCGTCTTACTGGAACCATATGCTCAAGTCTTTCACGAGCTTCTGGCTTCATTTGCGCGGTCATTGATGTCTCAACGACACCCGGAGCAATGGCAGCAGCGCGAATGCCATAGCGCGCAAGTTCTTTCCCCCAAACGGAAGCCATGGTCGCCACCGCCGCCTTAGAAGCGGCGTAGTTGGTTTGCCCCATATTACCTGCTCTCGACACACTTGAGATGTTGATAATAACGCCTCTTGAATCCGTCTCGATCATTTTTACTGCGGCTTCACGGCCACACAAAAACGTACCGGTGAGATTGACGTTAATGACCGAGTTGAACTGGTCTAAAGACATCTTAGATATCTCACCATCTCTCGCTTTAACTAACATGCCATCGCGAAGAATACCGGCATTATTAATCAAACCATTTAGCGCCCCAAAATCAGTGACAATGTCACTAAATACAGATTCCACCTGCTCTTCATTGGTCACATCTACTTGATAGATTTGTGCTTTAACCCCTAAATCCTCACACAACTGTTTGGTCTGTGCCAACGCTTCAAGGTTCACGTCCATCAATGCGAGATGCGCTCCTTGTTGTGCGAGACTTGTCGCCATTGTTTGACCTAATCCTTGGCCAGCACCGGTAATGGCGATAACGCTCTGTTTCAGTTCCATCTACTTCTCCCTTTCACTACGAAAATACTCAAACAGACTGGAGAAATCTAACTCTGCATTGCCATTATTGTTATGAAATGCGTAGAGATTACGCGCTAATGCGCCCATAGGAACAGCAGATTGGCTATTAGCCGCAGCCTGCATCCCTAATCCCAAGTCTTTTGACATCAACTTACTCATAAAGCCCGGAGCGTACTGATTGCTCGCTGGAGCAGATTCCATTACTCCCGGACAAGGGTTATATAGTTCTAAAACCCAGTTTCTTCCAGAGCTCTGTTGCATAATATTTGATAGTACCTCAGGGTTGAGACCGTTATCGACCCCAAGGCTCAAGGCTTCACAAGTTCCAGACATGACGATGCCCAATAACAAGTTATTACAAATTTTAGCCATTTGGCCGTCACCGGCTTGCCCTGCATGGAAGATGTTCTTCCCCATATGAGCTAAGATTTGTTGTGAGGTTTCAAACGCTTGCTCAGTACCACCGACAATAAATGTAAGCGTTCCAGCTTTGGCACCTGCTACGCCACCAGAGACAGGCGCATCAACAAAACTCAATCCATTTTTGGTTGCCTCTTTAGCAACTAACTTTGCGGAATCCGGATCAATTGTCGAAGAATCTATAAGGAATGTACCCGGTTTTACCAATTTGAGTAGCCCTTCACCTCCATGATGGTCACCTAAATACACCGCTCGCACATGCTCTCCCGCTGGAAGCATGGTTATTACCGCATCAACATTTTCAACCGCCGCTTCTAGGCTGTTAAATGCCTTCGCACCGACAGATTCAAGCTTCTTAGCAAGCTCAGGGACAAGATCAAAGACATTGACGGATAAACCGGCTTTTAACAGGTTTTCCACCATAGGACCGCCCATGTTACCAAGCCCAACAAATGCAATGGTATTACATTCTGACTGATTCATAGCGCTTCTCCTTAAACCCGACCAAGCTGAAATAGAGGATGTTCTTGCTCTCGCCACAATGAGGTAAACAACTCGTCAATTACGGCTTTATCAACTGAGTTAATGTTTGGATACTTCCAATGTGGTGCGCCGTCTTTGTCAACTAGACGTGAACGCACCCCTTCTTCAAATTCCCCTAATGTAGCGCTCCTAACACCGAGAATCAGTTCGAGTCGAAAACAATCCGCAAGCGATAAATTGCTATAGTCATTAATTTGTCGAAAACAGATATGAGCAGTAATAGGACTGCCTCCAGTTAGGTTATGTTTCGCTGCTGTCAACCACCTTTCGTTACCCGGTAACGCCATGATATTAGTGAATACCGTCCCAATGTCGGTTGCGTTGCATGCCGCGCAAATTTCATTCAAGCGCGGTTTCAACTGAGGTGCTGGCAAGTTGGACTTATCTTTGGCGGCCAATTTATCTAAACATTCAGAGATAAATTCGTAACTATCTTCGACACAGATCCAATTGGTTTCTTGCAACTGATTAATGAACTTCTCTTTAGCATCAGGGACAACTAAATGGTCCGCCATATGAATGTCCATCGCATCCGTGGCATTAAACATGACGCCAGTCAGTCCTAAAAACAGGCCCAAGCGGTCTTCAAGTTGGTTAAGGAAGTAAGTTGCCCCCACATCGGGGAAGAGGCCGATGCTAATTTCTGGCATGGCTAAACGTGATGCAGGCGTGACAACCTTATGGCTGGTTCCCATAAACAGCCCCATTCCTCCGCCCATCACAATACCGTCTCCCCAACCAATGATAGGCTTACAGTAGCTATGAATGAGGTAGTCGCACTCATATTCCACGCTAAAAAACTGCTCGCAGTACGCTTTGGCCACATCTGCTGGTTCCGTTTTCATCATGGTGTGCATGGCTCGTACATCGCCACCCGCACAGAACGCCTTTTCACCCGCACCGTCCAAAACCACACACACCACTCGCTCGTCCTGATGCCACTTTTCGAGTTGTTGTTTCAGTAGCACAATCATATTGTGAGTGAGTGCATTTAATGAGGTACTGTTATCTAACGTGGCTATAGCAACTACATAGCCGTCTTCACCACAGGGAAGTTCTTGAAAATTCACCGTATCTAACATTTTGCTCTCCTAGCTGTTCTTCCATTCGGGTGGTCTTTTTTCTAGAAAAGCATTCACCCCTTCTCGTTGATCCTCGGTATCAAACAATCGGATGAACAGCTCTCGTTCTTTGACTAAACCATGAGAAATAAAATCGTGTCGATTTGACTGAATCAATGTCTTGCATGCCGTTACCGAGCTAGGTGATTGATGAGCAACTTGCTCTGCCAACGCTACTGCGACAGACAGCGCCTTACCCCTTTCAACAACCTCTTCAACCAATCTTATATCCAGTGCTTTTTGTGCCGATACTTGCTCTCCACACAAAATGATTCGTTTTGCCCAGCCTTCACCTACCAGAGCCGTAAGGTTTTGCGTTCCCCCCGCACAAGGTAGTAAACCCACTTTTGCTTCCGGAAGTGCTAAGACGGCCTGTTGCTCTGCAATTCGAATATCACAAGCGAGCGCTACCTCTAAACCGCCTCCCATCGCGTAGCCGTTAATTGCGGCAATTGATACGCCGCGAAAACCGGACAACGCCTCAAACGCTTCTCCGAACACTCTTGACATGGTGCAAGCACTTTCTTTATCCCCTTGAGCAAAAACCTTCAAATCAGCACCGGCGGAAAAGAATTTGTCTCCGTTGCCTGTGATAACCAGCGCATAGACATCTTTGTTATCGTTTAGCTCGAATATCAGCTGTTTAAGACGAACTAAGCTTTCACACGTCCACGTATTGGCGGGTGGATTGTGCATGGTTAACACAGCCACGTGATTATCAATGGTATAAGGAATCGAACTGACCTCTGACATTTTGTCTTCTCCGTGTTGAATGCGTTACTCAATAGCGAATGCGTCGCTTAGGACTCGTCTTGCAATGATCAAGCGCATAATCTCGTTGGTCCCTTCTAAGATTTGATGCACTCTTACGTCTCTGAAATGACGCTCAAGCGAGTATTCTTTGATGTAGCCGTAACCACCAAAGAGTTGCAACACACCATCGCACACTTTAAATCCAACGTCGGTTGCGAATCGTTTCGCCATCGCGCAATAGGTCGTCGCATCTGGATGCTGATTGTCTAGATTAAATGCGGCCAAACGTACCATCTGTCTCGCCGCAACCAACTCCGTTGCCAAGTCTGCCAACTTAAACTGTAAAGCTTGAAACTGGCTTAAACTACTTCCAAATTGCTTTCGTTCATGAAGATACTGAGCAGCTTGATTTAACGCATGCTGTGCCGTTCCTACGGAACAAGTCGCGATATTGATTCGCCCACCATCCAGCCCTTTCATGGCAAAGGTAAAACCTTGTCCCTCTTCACCTAAGCGATATTTCGCAGGGACAACAACGTTATCGAATGTGATGGCTCGCGTTGGTTGGCTATTCCAGCCCATCTTCGGCTCTTTGCGTCCATAACTGACTCCATCACAATCTGCAGGTACAACAAATGCCGAAATACCTTTAGCACCAGTGCCACCCGTTCTTGCCATTACCACTAATACATCGGTCTCCCCCCCCCCCTGAGATAAAGGCTTTTGAACCGTTAATGATGTAACTGTCTTCTTGTCTCTCGGCAGTTGTCAGCAATGAAGCCGCATCTGATCCCGCAGTCGCCTCCGTTAAACAGTAAGACCCCAGCCAATCTCCACTAATTAAACTAGGACAAAACGCCTGCTTAGCCTCTTCCGTTCCAAAACTGGCTACCATCCATGTCACCATATTGTGGATGGTCATAAAGGCCGTGGTGGAGGTACAACCCATGCTTAGCTTTTCAAACACAATAGACGAGTCAAGACGACTTAATCCTAAACCGCCTTCTTGTTCTGGTGTATACAGTGCCAAAAAGCCCAATTCACCAGCTTGCTTTAACACCTCTTTAGGGAAGATACATTCTTCGTCCCATTGTGCTGCATTAGGCATTAAGTGCTCATTGGCAAACTGAAAAGCCGTCTCCGAAAACGCTCGTTGGTCTTCATTCAGTTCAAAATCCATAGCATTACCTCACCATCCACTTTCATGATTTAAGCGCTCTGCGATTTTCCGCAGTGAAACTACTTAAGTTGAATCGTCAAATTAGGCCCATCAGGAATATCATCGTCAAACCAACGCGACGTGACTGTTTTGGTTTCCGTATAGAAGCGCACAGCTTGCTTACCGTAAGCATGCAGATCACCATAAAAACTCCCACGCCATCCGGTGAAAGAGAAAAATGGTAATGGCACGGGAATAGGAACATTGATCCCTACCTGACCGACAAGCACTTCGTGTTGATATTTCCTTGCCGCAGCGCCACTAGCAGTGAAAATTGAAGTACCGTTACCGTAGGGATTTCGATTTACTAGCTCAAGCGCCTGTTCGAGCGTATCCACTTCAACGCACACTAAAACCGGACCAAAAATTTCTTGTTGGTAGATAGACATGTCAGTCGTAACACCCCTAAACAAGGTGGGGCCAACCCAATTGCCATTGGGATAGCCATCTACTCTACAGTGACTACCATCGAGTTCGCATATCGCTCCAGATTGCTTACCTTCCTCAATAAAAGACAAAACTCGCTGCTTAGCCTGTTGGCTGATTAATGGACCGTAAGCAGCTTCAGGATCCTCTTTGGATCCAGGTTTAATCTTCGCCATTTCAACTTTCAGTTCAGCTATCCATTGCTTAGAGGAACCAACAAATACAGCGACTGAAATCGCCATACATCGCTGCCCCGCCGCTCCGACGGATGCTCCTACAAGGTTATTTATTACCTGAGCTTTATTTGCATCCGGCATAACCACCATATGGTTTTTAGCCCCTGCAAATGCTTGAACCCGTTTGTGGTATTGAGTGCCTACTTGATAGATGTATTGAGCGGTCGGTACCGAGCCTACAAATGATATGGCTTTGATATCTGGATGTTTCAGCAAATAATCCACTTGAGGCTTCGTACCGTGAATCACTTGAAGAACTCCACTAGGCGCACCCGCCTGCTGAAATAACTCAGCAAGCATTATCGATGTTAGCGGCACCTGTTCAGAGGGTTTGAGGACAAAGCTGTTTCCGGCTGCAACTGCTATAGGAAACATCCAAAGCGGAATCATAGCTGGAAAGTTAAAAGGCGTAATACCACAACAAACGCCAAGGGGCTGAACAATAGAATAGCCATCTATATCTGTCGCTACGTTCTCGACAGTCTCTCCCATCATATTGCTGGCAATATTAGCGGCTTGCTCGACGACCTCAATGCCACGCCAAACATCTCCCTTGGCATCCGCCAATGTTTTACCTGTCTCTTTTGAAAGCAGTTCTGCGATATCATCATGATGTTCCTTGAGTAAATGCTGATAACGAAGCATCACTCGCGCGCGTTCAGAAATAGGTACCTCTTTCCAATCCTTTTGCGCTTGTACGGCACTTTCAATAGCACGCTGTATCTCAATGTCGAGCGTGACTGGTACCGAGCCAATGATTTCATTGGTCGCTGGGTTGGTGACGTCTAGCCATTCAGATGCTAATGATTGACGGCATTCACCGTCGATAAACAAAGGCACTTTCTCACTCATGATCTCCCTCTCCGTATTAACGCGGAATTTCAATAGCTATTGCGGTCGCTTCCCCACCACCAATACACAATGCAGCTACACCTTTGAGCGAGCTTTTCTCGCTCTCTGAATCCGCTAATTTTGCTTTCAAACTATGAATTAGAGTAACCAGTATTCGTGCGCCACTTGCACCAAGAGGATGACCTAACGCACAGGCTCCTCCATTCACATTCACTTTGTCGCTGTCCAATTTAAAATGATTCACCGCTATTTGCGTTACGACAGCAAACGCCTCATTGATCTCCCATCCATCTACGTCATCCACGCACCATTCGAGTCTAGTAAGTAACTGTTTGATAGCTCCAACAGGGGCCAACGTGAATTCGCTAGGTTTTCTGGCAAACGATGCGTGCCCTTTGATGATGGCTAAAGGCTTGAGCTGCAGAGCGATAGCCTGCTCTTTTTCCATCAGCAGAAGCGCAGCCGCTCCGTCAGAGATAGCGCTTGAGTTTGCTGCGGTAATGGTGCCCTGTTGACTAAAGGCGGGTTTCAACTTTGGAATTTTGTCGAGTTTGATGGTTTTTGGTAATTCATCTTCATTAATTGGCTCATGGTGCTGGCTATCGAGTGGCGCTATTTCGTTGCGAAATAAACCTTGTTGCTGCGCATTGAGCGCACGCTCTGCAGACATGGTCGCCCAACGGTCCATTTGCTCACGAGAGAAACCAAGCTCATCCGCGACAGCTTGTCCGTAAACGCCCATTAGCTTGCCTTCATAGGCATCCTCTAAACCATCGGTAAACATATGGTCGTAGGCAGACTTGTGCCCGATTCGCATCCCTTGTCTTGCATTGGGCAACAAGTAAGGCGCGTTGGTCATGCTTTCCATACCACCAGCGATCACACAGTTTGCCTCGCCAAATTGAATCATCGAATGGGCAAGCATTACCGTTTTCATGCCAGAGCCGCATACCTTATTAATCGTGGTACAAGGAACCGACTCCGCTATTCCAGCGCCTAGAGCAGCCTGTCTCGCTGGCGCTTGACCACACCCAGCAGGCAACACACATCCCATCAAGAGTTCATCAACGGAAGATCGGTCTAAAGCAACATTATTCAACACCGCCTTTATCGCAGCACTTCCCAACTGTGGAGCAGTGAATGACGACAGTTCACCTTGAAACCGTCCCATCGGTGTTCGTTTTGCAGCGACAATCCAGACTTCTCGTTGATGCATTACTCTCTCCTTGTGCCCTTGTGACGACGTTGGTCTTTAAACTGCATTCTCGACTATTTCCTTGACGTATGAGTAAGCATAGCACTAACATTTACGTAAACGTAAAGAAACAACTTAATAACGTATCATTTTTTCATTACGCCAATGTCGGACATCACTACATCAAACGACTGGGTAATGACTTTTAAAATTAATGCAGTGGTCGCGAAGCCTGACCAAAACATAGTTCGGAGAGCAGTAACCGATGGAAACTTATAAGATCAGCGAGCTCGCAAAAGAATTTGATGTAACAACTCGCAGCATTCGTTTTTACGAAGATGAAGGATTAATACAACCTGACCGTAAAGGCACGATGCGAATCTATCAACGAAGAGACAAGATTCGCTTGAAGTTAATACTGCGCGGTAAAAGACTTGGGTTCTCTCTTGCGGAGATACGCGAGTTATTTGAGCTTTATGACACACATCAGGGAGAGCATCAGCTCACGCAAATGCTCAACATCATTGATGAAAAAGAAGCGGTTTTAAAACGCCAACTTGAAGACATTAATGCACTACTGGAAGACTTATCTGTGGCAAAGAAACGTTGTATCGAAGCCTTAGGAAAGCAGAAAACAAGCTAATTGCTTCTGACGCTGTGATTCATTGCCAAAGTAACAGGATGTAGAGTCTCTTCCAGATAAAGGGAGGTTCTATGATTAGTCAGTACAGCCCACTGAACTTTGGGCTTGATGAATCCATTAACTTACTGCGCGAGCATGTCAGTGTTTTTGCTCGCGAACGCATCGCCCCTATCGCTGCACGAGTAGATGCGGATAACGCATTTCCAAACCACCTCTGGCCAGAGCTTGGTGAGATGGGTCTACTCGGCGTAACCGTTGACGAGCAATATGGTGGTGCTGCCATGGGATATCTTGCTCATGTCATCGCTCTAGAAGAAGTCAGCCGCGCTTCTGCTTCCATTGCCCTCAGTTACGGAGCTCACTCCAACCTTTGCGTTAATCAAATCTTTCGAAATGGTAATGATGCCCAGCGAGCAAAATACCTCCCAAGACTCGTTGATGGTACTCACATTGGTGCATTAGCGATGAGTGAAGCAAATGCAGGCTCAGATGTCATAAGCATGCAGCTTCGCGCAGAAAGACACGGTGACCACTTTGTGCTTAATGGCTGCAAGATGTGGATTACCAATGGCCCAGATGCGGATGTGGTTGTGGTTTATGCCAAGACTGAACCTTCAGCGGCTCAACACGGCATTACTGCTTTCATTATTGAAAAACAATTCGAAGGATTCAACCACGCACAAAAACTCGACAAACTTGGCATGAGAGGCTCCAACACCTGCGAACTTGTGTTTCAAAACTGCAAAGTACCCTTAGAAAATGTTCTAGGGGAAATCAATCACGGTGTTGAAGTACTGATGAGCGGGCTTGACTACGAGCGTGTCGTGCTAGCAGCGGGTCCACTAGGCATCATGCAGGCCTGCCTTGATTTGGTTGTCCCCTACGTTCACGAACGAAAGCAGTTCGGCCGCTCTATTGGTGAGTTTCAATTGGTCCAAGCAAAACTCGCTGATATGTATACACGCTGCAATGCTGCACGTGCCTATTTGTATGCGGTCGCCAGCGCTTGCGATAGAGGCGAAATTACTCGAAAAGATTCTGCTGGTGTCATTCTCTACAACGCTGAGCTTGCAACACAAATGGCGTTAGATGCGATCCAATTGTTAGGCGGGAATGGCTATATCAATGAATATGCAGCAGGACGTTTGTTGCGTGACGCTAAGCTATATGAAATCGGTGCCGGCACATCAGAAATCCGCCGCATGCTTATCGGCCGAGAGCTATTCCAAGAGTCTCAATAGCGGAGGGATTTATGACTAAAATTGTCAGTAAAGTGAAACCCAATTCAGAGCTTTATCTAAAAAACCAAAAAGCAATGAATGCGCTTGTGGCACAGCTTGAAACCGACCTTTCAACCATCGCGGAAGGCGGTGGCGAAAAAGCCATTCAACGTCAACGTGCAAAAGGAAAACTCCCGGTTCGCGAACGTATTGATGCCCTGCTCGATCAGCATTCTGATTTCCTTGAAATTGGTCAATTTGCAGCATGGGAGGTATACGAGGACAAAGTGCCTTGTGCAGGAGTCGTCGCTGGAATTGGTACGGTTTGCAACACTCAATGTATGATCATTGCTAACGATCCCGCTGTTAAAGGCGGAACCTACTACCCGCTGACCGTCAAAAAGCACCTTCGAGCCCAAGAAATAGCGGCGCGCTGCCACCTTCCCTGTATCTATCTTGTTGACTCTGGGGGAGCAAATTTGCCTCACCAAGCCGAAGTGTTTCCAGACAAGGATCATTTCGGGCGCATTTTCTTTAATCAAGCTCGAATGTCAGCTAAAGGTATACCGCAAATCGCTGTTGTACTCGGTCTATGTACCGCTGGAGGCGCGTATGTTCCCGCTATGGCTGACGTATCCATTATGGTCAAAAATCAAAGTACGATTTTTCTCGCTGGCCCCCCTCTTGTAAAAGCAGCGACCGGAGAAGAAGTGACCGATGAAGAACTTGGTGGCGCGGACGTACACTGTAAAAAGTCCGGTGTCGCTGACTATTACGCCCACAACGAACAACATGCTTTGGAGTTAGCCCGACAAGCCGTTACAAGCACTAACATAAGCAATACGTTACCAGCTAGCCACACCGCTACAAAAACAGGGTCACCTAGTTATGACCCAAGTGAGATATATGGCATCGTAAACAGTGACTTAAGATTATCTTTCGATGTCCGTGAAGTGATAGCTCGAATCGTCGATGACTCTGAGTTTGACGAGTTCAAAGCACTTTACGGAGCAACCTTAGTCTGTGGTTTTGCTCGAATTGATGGACGACTCATTGGAATTGTTGCCAACAACGGCATCTTATTTTCCGAGTCAGCCCAAAAGGGCGCGCATTTTGTTGAACTGTGTGCCAAACGTAAAATCCCTCTGCTTTTTCTGCAAAATATCACTGGTTTTATGGTCGGCAAGCAATATGAAGAAGGCGGTATAGCAAAACATGGTGCCAAACTTGTCATGGCGGTCTCATGTGCCGATGTGCCCAAATTCACTATCATCATTGGGGGTTCATATGGTGCAGGCAATTACGGCATGTGTGGCCGAGCCTACGACCCAACAATGATGTGGATGTGGCCAAATGCACGCATCTCAGTGATGGGGGGATTACAAGCGGCTAATGTGCTCACTCAAGTAAAACGTGAGGTGAAGAAACGTCAGAATCAACAATGGCCCGAACAGGAAGAGCAAAGCTACAAACAAAATATTGTCGACCGCTATAACAATGAAGGCCATCCCTATTACGCCAGTGCTAGACTTTGGGACGATGGCATTATCGATCCCAAAGACACACGCCGTATTCTGATGCTTGCGCTGCGTGCTACTGATAACGCTCCTATCCCCGATAGTGAGTTTGGCATATTTCGAATGTAACGGGCTGCGGTTATGACTAATCTCAATACTATTAAACTTACCGTCGACACCAAAGGAGTCGCTCATCTGACGTTAGATCGTCAACATAAAAGCAATGCCTTTGATGGTGCCATGATTGAGGATCTGCTCGATGCACTGCTTAGCGTTGGGAACGACAAGAATATCCGCTGCTTAGTGTTACGTGGTAACGGAAAGCACTTCTCCGCCGGAGCTGATTTGGCCTGGATGAAATCCATGGCCAACAAAAGTCAAAACGAAAACTTGGAAGATGCCCAAAAACTTGCCGAACTAATGAAGCGTCTAGACACGCTAACGATTCCAACCGTAGCCGTCGTTCAAGGTTCGGCATTTGGCGGGGCATTAGGTCTACTGTGCTGCTGCGATGTTGTAGTTGCTCATGCCGACTGTCGTTTCTGTCTTAGCGAAGTGAAACTTGGACTTGTTCCTGCAACCATTGGACCTTACGTCATTCGTACCATAGGTGCCCGTTATGCTCGACGTTATATGCTGAGTGCTGAAGTCATGGGCGCCCCTCAAGCTCTGGAGCTTGGAATTGTCCACGAGGTACTACTAGGTAGTAAAATTGACCCCTTCGTAGATGCACTGGTCGATAAATTCGTTGCCAATAGCCCAAACGCAATAGCAAACACAAAGGCCTTGATTCAGCACTGCCACAACCATACGATCGATCCTCCATTGATCGATTTCACAAGCCAAGTTATTGCCGATGCTCGTACCTCTTCTCAAGGTCAGAAAGGTCTGCAAGCCTTCTTCGACAAAGTGCCGCCTATTTGGAAAGAAGAGGATTAAATTCTAATGGCTACCCTTACTAATCCTGTCCTTCCTAGTCACGTTAATATTGTTGAAGTGGGTCCGCGAGATGGATTACAGAACGAAAACAACGTAGACACGTCACACAAAGTGAACCTAATCAATCAACTGACAGCCGCTGGACTAACACATATTGAGTCAGGAGCGTTTGTGGCGGCAAAACGTATTCCTCAAATGGCGGACTCATCTAACGTTTTTCAACTAATAACTAAGCAAAATAAAGTCACCTACTCTGCCCTAACGCCTAATTTACAAGGCTTCGAAGCGGCTCTCACTGCAGGTGCTGACGAAGTGGCCGTATTTACTTCCTGCTCTGAGTCTTTTACTCAACGAAACATCCATTGCTCAATTGGAGAAAGCATTCGACGGTTCATTCCCGTCATTGAAGCTGCTCATCAACACAATTTAAGAGTTCGTGGCTACCTCTCGTGCATCGTTGATTGCCCCTATGAAGGTAAAACCACGCCTGAGCAAGTGGCAGCGATCAGTGACACCCTAATAGAGTTAGGTTGTTATCAGGTGTCACTAGGCGACACCATCGGTACAGGAACACCACTGAGAATAGCTAGGGTGTTAGAAGCTGTCTTGGAGAATGTCCCCACATCGCAATTGGCCGTTCATTTTCACGATACGTACGGGCAGTCGCTTGCCAATCTTTATCAAGCGCTACTAATGGGTATTCAAACCATAGACAGCAGCGTCGCCGGACTTGGGGGATGCCCTTACGCCGATGGAGCGTCTGGAAATGTGGCAACTGAGGATGTGCTCTATCTCTGCCATGAGTTGGGAATCGCTACAGGTGTAGACCTTGAGTCTGTCGCCCGAGCTGGTTGGACAATCTGTAACGCACTGAACAAAGAGCCAGCATCAAAAGTATCACTGGCTCTAAGGGCGAAGCAAAGTCAACGTTAATTAGTAGCTATTGCTTAAGTCATAGACACGTAGCGTCGATAGCAGTGTCTCTAACTCCTCACCAATATAGTTAACCTGATAAGGCTCATTGGGCAACAAAGTAAAACTGGAATCACTAAATCGCCCAGAACCGTCGTGCTCCAAATGAACGAAAAACGCTGGTTTATCAGCGGTTAGTATTATCGCACTTCCGTCGATATCCACTTGAATTTTCGCTTTGCTAATGGCCAACTGTTTCACCTCGGGTTTAGCAAACCAGGTATTCTGACTCCACTCACCTTGAGATTCGAAGCGGACAAAGAAGAAACCATGGTCAGCTCGCGTCTGCCACTGCGATTTGTTCAACGACCAAACTTCTTGATTTTCATCCGGTGCGATATCAAGGTTCAAATTCCAGTTGCCAAGTGGTTCACCATTCCAACTCATCCACATCACTTCAGCGGTGACCTTTTCTTGAGTTCTTCGATTGTTAACCAGCCTCAAGGTCAGGGCATCATCAGTCTCAACAAATGGTACATAGGTAGGAGCAAATACACGTTTGGCATGATAATGAAGTTGTTTCCAGCGACCGCTATATTCAATACTTGACCAAGAACTTACCGGCCAGTTGTCATTTAATTGCCAGTACAACATTCCTCGACAAATCGTAGATATAGAGCGCCAGTACTCACAACCGGTTTTAATCGCAATGGATTGTTGAACTTGGCTTAAATACAGCATCTGCTCAAAGCTAGCCGGAAACCGAAAATATCTGGTAAACATCTCGGTAATAATGCTATTACCAGAGGCATTCTTTTGGTGTCCTTCAAATGTAGGTGAGGTTACGTTCCAATCTTCTTGCGGTACAAAGGTTTTTACTTCTGATAATGAAGGCCATGACTGAAAGCCAAACTCCGAACAAAATCGGGGTTTAATATTATGGTAAGCATTAAACGACGCACCAGAATGCCACACTTCCCAAAAGTGCATATCGCCTCGTGCATCATCGTGCCATGAATCGCCATAATCGAGCTCTCCGTTACAAGGAGACGAAGACCAGAACTTTCGTGATGGGTCTTCTTGAGCGACGAAATCCGCTAGCTTACGGTTTAATCGGTCATAGTTCACCACGTAGCGGTCTCTGCTGTTTCTCGATTCTTCATACCAATTCAACGCGCCTATTACTTCATTATCACCACACCACAAGGCAATACAGGCGTGGTCTTTTAACCGCTGAACTTGGTAGCGTACTTCGGGTTCTACATCGTCAACGAATGTCTGAGTGGATGGATAAAGCGAACAGGCAAACATGAGGTCTTGCCAGACTAGCAAACCTAACTCATCACATGTTTGATAGAAGATATCGGCTTCATACTGGCCGCCACCCCAAACCCGAATCATATTCATGTTAGCGGCGACCGCATCACCCAATAAGGACTCATAACGAGTTTTGCTTTCTCGCGCAGGCATGGCATCCATAGGAATCCAGTTCGCACCGCGCGCTGTAATAGGAAAATCGTTAATACGAAATTCCATCGCAGAGCCAATGTCATCTTCTGCATTGTTAAGCTCTAGCTTACGCAAACCAAGGCGTTTGTTTATTGTTTGACCGTCCATTGTGACGTTTAAATCATACAGTGGCTGCTCACCATATCCCGCTGGCCACCAGAGTTTGGGAGTCTCAACGGTAAAATTAACTGACGTCACCTCGCCGTCTGAGCTTTTAACTCGCGTTTCAACTTCATCAAATCCAATCGATATCTCTACGCCAGAAACAGCTTGGTGGTAAACCTGTACCACAACTTCAACTGAGCCGTCCTCTTTCCAGATTTGCTCCGTTGATACGCGATCTAAGCTAACTTCGTTAACCACGCTGATGAAGACATCGTCATAGATGCCGGAAACAACTAGGCAAATTCCCCAATCCCAACCCGAATGACACTGGGTTTTACGTAGCAAGTTCATATGAGGGATTTGGTTATTGCTTCCCATCGAAGACGGTATTGGGAAAGGTAATGATATCGATCTATTTTTAGCTTCAAGATGGGCTGGCGTAAAAGTGATACAAATGGTGTTAACGCCAAGCTGAACATATGGCTTGATATCTATCCTACGCGAGACAAACATATTGGAAAAAGTGTCGACTTCTGTTCCGTTGATGACAAGCTTCGCTACCGTATCTAGGCGAGACAAGCACAAGAGTAACTGCTCAGAGGATAACTGCTGCTGACTCAATTCAAAGGCGCGACTAATTTGCCACTCACAATCCCGAACCCACTGAACCTCTTGCTCGTTACAACCCCAATATGGGTCGTTAATCACATCGGCTTTAAGTAGAGCAGAGTAATTATCGCCTGGTACTTGCATTGTTACTTCAACTTCCGGTTTTTGTTTACTTGTTAACAGCCAATCACCGTTCAGATTTATTCTCGTCATACACTTTCCCTAATATGCTTCAGACTTAAAATAACTATATAGTTTTATATTTACTCTTAAACTATATAGTTATCTAGTGAAACAAATGGGTTATGTGAACTGTTTATTTGTGGAGTAACAAAAGTTTGAACTCATACCCAAACCTTGCCTTGATGCCCATTTTAATCTCACTTAGTGAGAATATTCTTACAGCCCAAAAAGTCTATCGTGCGGTTTTAGTCGCTCCCGATCACACTTTTGGCTAAAACCATGTATAATGCGCGGCTATCAAACCGGTGATACTCAAAGTAAGTACCACATAACTATTCGGACGGAGGCTTAGGCCCGTCTCACCAAATAAAAGGTATAAGTATGTCTATTGAAGCAACTATGCTTGAACGCTGCGAAAACAAATGTGAACTATGTGGTGCTGAAACAGCACTTAAGCCTTTCGCGGTGGCTCCACATACCCAAATCACGGTTGATCACGCGATTATGCTTTGTGACACTTGCACAGGCCAAATTGAAAACCCAGAAACAATGGATGTTAACCACTGGCGCTGCCTAAACGACAGCATGTGGAGTCAAGTTGCTCCTGTTCAAGTTATGGCTTGGCGTCAACTTAAACGTCTTTCTGCTGAAGGCTGGGCTCAAGATCTTGTTGATATGATGTATCTAGAAGAAGAAGTAGCCAAATGGGCAGAACTTGGCCTAGATGAAAACATTGAAAAGCCACGTGATGTAAACGGCGTAGAACTTAAAAAGGGTGACGACGTAACGGTCATTAAAGACCTGCCAATCAAAGGTTCTTCTCAAGTTATCAAACAAGGTACTGTAATTCGTGGCATTAGCGTTAACGCAGACGACCCTAAACACGTTCAAGGCAAAGCAAACGGCCAAGCCATGTATGTGATTGCAGAATACTGCCGCAAGAAATAAAGATGTTCAATTTATAATGAACAGAAGAAGAGCGACCTTAGGGTCGCTTTTTTGTTGCTCCCCTATAACTTAAAACGTGTTTCGACCGGAACATGGTCCGACCCTTGAATCTGTTTTAAACTCTCTCGAAAGCAAATAGTATTTTGCGAGCCACCAACACGCCGAATCCAAAAATGATCTATTGCCACTACAGGCACAAAAGGTATCGACCAACGTTTAATGAATTTAGGCCAACTGGCAACGGGTTGCTTATCAAAGCTTGGTAGTATTTTATTGAATCGCTTTGTCGTACTCGCCAAATTAAAGTCCCCGACCACAATAGTCACATCTAACGGCGACGCTTGCGCCATATCAACAACATCTTCAATCACCTCATTTCTTTCACGCCAGAGTAGTTCCGATCGCGGTGATGGCGGATGGGCAGCTATCAAAAACAAATCTCGTTCGTTGGATGCTCGCCAAACCACTTGAATAATGTTGTGCCCCGATATCGAGGTGGTGGTATTCATACCATACAACGGTGCGCGGCTAAGTATCATTTGACCACTTGGATAACCGACTCGCCTCTGCCCACCATATTGATAAGGATAAAGGTCTTTCAACAGTTTAAGCTGTTCCCCATGTTGCGGGGACACTTCTTGTAATACCAAAATATCTGGGCGTCGCTCACGAACAAAATCAATAAAGTTCCCAAGCTGTTGATTGTCATAATAGGTGTTGTATTGCATCACACTGACGTAATTCTCATCACAACCATCAGAAGTAATAAACTGTGGCGTCGTTCCGAATAGAACCAATGAGATAACCGACAACACCGCAGCCATCATTGCTGCTGACGTCTGTTTAATAATAATCAGAACAATCGTGAAGATAAGATAACACGCGGGAATGAAGACAATAAATGCGGCCAGATTTTCCAGCTGCCAGTTCAGGTCAAAATAGTAGAGATAACACCCCGAAAGTATGGGGAATAGAATAATGCAGAGTAGTAGTAATCGTTGCAAACCATCTCATCTCCAACCGAATTCATATATTCAGTGTAGCGGCTTTAAGTCTATGTGCTCACACAGTTAATTGGTACGAGCTGGTTTGCATGTAGTAATGTTGATTAGTCTTCCGTTTGCGACAATTCTTCGCAGTCAGGTAATTCGAAGCCGATCTCCATAGCATCAAGCCATTCGAGTGCTTCTTCGTTTGTTTGTGTTTCCATAATGTCATCCTGTTTTAGAACAAGCGCCTTTGTATTCATAGCCGTAAACACCAGGCTGCTAACTACAAATCGCTTGAACACTCGTCATAGAGTTTTACCTAACGTATATGACAAAAGTAAGAAACCCAAGAGAAATCGACATTTATTTTGATACAACTCATTGTTAAACGATTGCGGAGCCAATAAACCTCCTACTCCAACGCTCACTGTAAACATAAATTTACACTAGATGAATTTATGTTTACATTATGCTTGTTATTTGGATTATTACACTGCATACTTCTCGAAAATTCAGCATTAATGACTCAAATTTGAGTGTTCGTTAAAACGATAATGCAAAGTAACCTACAAGCTGTAAAGTAGACTGTACAATGAAATCAAAAGTTCTCGGAAGCACACTTATTATTGCCGGTACAACCATTGGTGCTGGTATGCTAGCCCTTCCAATAGCCTCTGCTGGTATTGGTTTTGGTACTTCTTTAGTACTCATGTTCGCCTTATGGGCCTTAATGGCTTATACCGCTCTGTTGATGGTAGAACTTCACCAGTACGCCGATCATTCCGCGACATTACACACACTAGCTAAGCAAGTACTTGGGAAAAAAGGTAAATACATCGCGAGTTTCGCCATGCTGTTTTTGTTCTATGCACTTTGTGCGGCCTATATCGCGGGTGGCGGTGGCCAGTTCGCTGACCGTTTAGATATGCTTTTTGGTATTCGTTTGCCAGGAACCGTGGCCACTCTTCTTTTTACCGTTTTAGTCGCGTTAACAGTTACCATTGGTACTCATGCGGTAGATAAACTCAATCGAGTACTCTTTACGCTGAAACTGATCGCAATGGGCAGTGTTCTATTTCTACTAGCTCCTAATGTCACCCAAGGCTACCTGATGAGTATGCCTGTTCAGCAAGGTCTCATTGTCGCTTCTATCCCAGTCATTTTTACTTCTTTTGGTTTCCACGGCAGCATTCCTGCGATTGTTAACTACCTCGAAGGCGACACAAAAGCCCTGAAAAAAGCAATTGTTATTGGCTCTAGCTTACCCCTTGTTATTTATATTTTCTGGCAAATTGTTACCTTAGGCGTAGTACAACAAAGTACACTGATTGAAAACTCTGGTTTGTCTAACCTAATTGGCTTATTGGCGGAAGCAGTCCATGTCGAGAAGCTCGCTACTATTATCGGTGTATTCGCTGATCTAGCCCTAGTAACATCATTCTTGGGTGTGAGCTTAGGTCTTTTTGAATACTTAAGAGATTTGGGCAGCAAGTTCACTTCAAAACAAAATGGCACCAAGCAAACAGAAGGTCTGTCATTCTCTCAACGCGCAATTGCTGCGCTAGTGACATTCCTTCCACCGCTATGTTTTGCTTTGTTCTATCCACAAGGTTTCATCATGGCACTAGGGTATGCAGCGATCGCACTTGCTGTACTGGCTATCTTCCTACCAACCATCATGGTGGCCAAAACACGTAAACAGTTTACAAGTGAAACTGGCTATCAAGTCGCTGGCGGACACATTGCACTTTATTCATCGATGTTGATCGGTGTGATTATTGTTGGTTCTCAGTTACTTGTAACATTTAAGATCCTCCCTGCACTTGGCTAGTTAAGTGATCGTTATCACATTTAAAATGAATGCAGCTAAATGTATTTCATAAAATGTCGATATCATACCAAGATTGAAGGTCCTCAATGAGGGCCTTTAATTTTATCAGTCTATTCAAATAACAATATCACTCCCGGAGTTATCATGAGAGAAGTGAAATTTAGAAAGATCGACGCCTTGTTCATCAAGATGTCGATTAATGACAAGATGTGGGTACTATTTGCCCTATTTTTCGCCGCACTTACCTTTTCTGCGGTCAGTCGTTATCAAGACAGCGTCTCAAATGCAGAGCAACAAGCAATCGCTAGTGCTGAAGCCAAGCTATCTGGTTATTTAGAAGTAAGTTCAGCAACGGGTAACTCAAGCATTTTGAAAAACTTCAACGTTATAGAATCCACAAGCCAAGCATCTTCGATCAATAACGGTCAGGTAACAGCAACAGCTCGCGGGTTGGATGGCAAAAATTACAGCCTAACCACTTCAGCTTCTATACAAATAGACAACGCCAAGTCTCAAGCACTTACCTCTCTTGCTCTCACTTATCTCTGGCTACTGCCTTTTTCTATCTTTAGCTATTGGTTGGCCACTTTCCTCGGTGGTGCACTATTTACTCTTTACTCTACCACTCAAAAAATTGCCGACGGCGACCTAACCTCTCGTCTTAATTTTGTCGCTGGCCGCGATGAGTTTGGAACCATAGGTGTGGCATTGGACCGCGCTATGGACACTTTAACTGAGCTAGTCACCACCGTTAAGTCATCTGCAACCAGCCTGGAAGAAACAGCCTCTTCTTTTCAAGAGGAAATGGCGAAAAGTAACAACCAAATCAACAATCAATATGCGTCACTTGACTCAGTTGCTACCGCTATGGAACAGATGACGGCTTCCGCTCAAGAAGTGTCGAACATTTCTCGTCAGTCAAATGAACAAGCGGAAGAAGATACCAAGCAAGTTGAGCTCAGCTATCAACGCGTTCAACAAGCTATTGGTGATATCAATCAATTGTCTGCGTTTATCGAAGAAGCTTCACATTCTGTAGCGGCTTTGACGGATAATACGACCCAAATTAATGAAGTAATTACCACCATCAATGCAATCTCTGAACAGACTAACCTATTAGCGTTAAACGCAGCTATTGAAGCTGCAAGAGCGGGTGAACAAGGCCGAGGTTTCGCAGTCGTCGCAGATGAGGTTCGCACGTTAGCTGGTCGTACTCAGACAGCCACGGTCGAGATTCAAGCTATGATTGAAAAGCTTCAATCTGAAAGCCAAAATATTGCCGCCATTACTCAACAAACGGTAGAACAAGCCGAATCCAGTAGCACACTGATTTCGGAGATTGGACATGACGTCAATTCTATCGCCGACTCATCTCGCGCAGTAATGGACATGAGTACTCAAATTTCTACATCAGCGGCGGAACAAAGCGCGGTGGCTGCTGAAATCGCAGCAGAGCTCAGTGATATTCGAGTTCAGTCCGGTACCATTCGCGAAGTAGTGGAACAAAGCGAGGTGGGCGTATCAAACCTGACTAAAGCGACGATTACACTGGGAGGAGTACTGACTCGTTACCGCACTTAACGTGCTCTGCTCATAAAGCAGTATTTCAAATTAGAAAGCCAGCATAGCTGGCTTTTTTGTTGGTTTATTTTCAATATACAAAGAAACACCAAATACAAACCTAGATGCATATTAAATTACACATCAACACGCATATTCATTCGTTGAACCAATATCTCATCTGTACAAATAGCGACCAATAATGACTGTTAGTGACATAAGTCGCATTAGCGCGTGAAATCGAGCAGTTTTCCACACTAGATATTTGAGCTCGTATTACTATTAGGAGGGTCAAGGTAACTTCGAGTAGTTAGGAGAGATATGTCACATAGCAAATCACAAGAACCATATACAGGACTATGTCCCGAGTGCGGAGCTGATGAAGGCCTGTTGTCTGAAGATAACGAAACGTTCTTGTGTGCGGAATGTGGCTACTACACCACAGAATTGACGAAGCAAACAACTCGTAGCTACCAACAAAAGTTCAATGCCACGTCAATCAAACCTTTTACGCTAAACTGTTCTGTTCATTAATGTGTTCAATGACCTGTTTCATTGATGTCAAACAGGTTGCATTTTTCTGTTCGTAGTCACAGCTGGTGGCAAAGTGTACAGTTCTAATACCCGCTGCTATGCCCATTTTGACGCCTTTCGATGTGTCGTCAATATAAACGCACTCATCCGGTAGAAAACCCATCATGGTTACTGAGTATTGAAGCAAATCGGGTTCAGGCTTCCAACTGTTGGCATCAAAAGCAGAAATCACTTTACCTCTGAATTTATCACTCAAGCCAACAATAGAGAGCATCTTTTGGGCTTTAGAAAGTGGACTGTTGGTAACAACACAATATTCAATGCCTTGTTGATCCAAGTGAGAGAGCAGCTCCAATGCTCCTTCCATAGGTCTAAGCTTCTGCTCAAACAAGCGTTGAGTTTCATTACGATAAATAGGTTCTAGTAAATCCAGCGAAACATGACTTTGTGCCAACGATTGAGCGGAAGATAGAACGTCCGCTATCTTGCCGCCCGAAAAGTTATCCGATACCGCTTCTATACTTAGCGTTACCCCTACCTGCTCAAACGTGGCAACTATCGCCTCACAACACAATCTTTCACTATCGACCAGTGTTCCATCACAATCAAACAACACACATTTTACTTTTGACATCAAACACCAAGCCTTACAACACTTATTTTTCGTAAAATATTAATATACTTCCCTGATCAATATGTGGGGCTAGGCGTGAGTTTTTATATATTGTTTTACTTGATGATCGAAACTTCCAAGCAGATCACCGTTTTTCAATCCAAAGGTCAGATTCTTTTGCAATATCTAAGGTTTGTATTAGAGACGCTATAATGGGCTCCGGACTTAAATCCTGTGCGCTATGACAGGTAACTAAGTCCGAGAAAAGAACAACGGTGTCTTCTTTACTCACCAACACCGCGGCACAAGCTTCGCCACCCTCAAAGCCCAGATATAGGTCATGCGACTGGTCCAAAATAATTTGTGCGAAAAATTCCACTATCGCATTCTGATGGTGTTCAACCGCCCACCTTTTCGCCTGCAATAGAGCAAACATGACTGTTAATCTATGAAAATCAACCTTGTGCCACTCGATGTTCAATTCGCTTTCAGAGTCCACCTTAAGCGACTCTAAGTAGTTGCTCGACAACGACTCCTGATACAATTCCCTTCCCTGTACGCTTTCAGGTGTTGGGAAATCAACGTCTATCTGGCTCGCTAGCCATTGATTTTTGTTGGTATAAAGTCGTTCTGCGACATCTTTCATAATAATCCTGTTCGATTTTTCGAGTAACCTTGGTTATGGTATACAAAAGCGTTAATAAAAAGGAATGCTCTCTATGTTTAAAAAGCTCTTGCTGGTCCCTGCTCTGACACTAGCCTTGTACGGTTGTGGTGATAAAGAGGTAGGTGATGTATCGCTGGGTATGTTCACATTAAAAGATATCAAACTCAATACTCTAACCGATCCTATTGTTACCGGTGTTACTTGCCATATTGCCAGCATTGAAGCTGACTTAAGCCTATCTGATCCAAGTGACAGCTCTATCTCATGTCGACAAACTGGTGAGATAACACCAGAAATGATCGCGCAGATCGATAAGTCGAAGTCAGGTGAAGTGGTCTTCAAGAAATCTAAGAGTATTTTCTTTAAGAGCATGAAAGTACGTCGCATCTATGACAAAGATAACCAAACGCTTATGTATCTTTCATACTCTACCAAAGAAACGTCAGGTAGCTTTAAGCACAGTCTCTCAACTGTTCCACTATGGAATACTGCTGCCTATGTTGAGCCGGCCACTGAAGTAGCCCAATAAAACATAAGCGGGTACTTTAATAATTAGAAGTACCCGCTTCCGCCAATAGTCATTATTTGCATTGACCCGCTTGTATACAACCATTACAGCTTGTGACGGAATCTAAATGGTCACAAAACACGTAACTGGTATTCTTCCCTTTAGCGTTGAGCTTTACTTCCATTAAGGCTTTATCTGCCAATGCCAACAGTTGATCTTCCAATCCTTTTTGCAGAGATGCGACCCCAAGACTTATCTTGATCTTGAACGGATGACCAGTGCTCGAATAGAGGGTTTTACTTGCTACCGATTCACGTACTCTTTCAGCCAATCTATAAGCATCCGGCAGCGAGGTTTTTGGAAGTAAAATAGTGAACTCATCTCCACCAAACCGAAAACAAAAATCCTCTTCTCGCACCGTCCCTAACAGGGTCTTCCCTATCGACTGGAGAACGTAATCTCCAATACTATGCCCAAATCGGTCGTTAATGGATTTAAATCCATCCACATCCAACATTAAACAGGACATGTCATTGCCATGTCGTTTAAACGATGCGATCTCATGCTTTAATTGGAGTTCAAGAAATCGACGATTATACAAGCCGGTTAGTACATCCCGAATAGCGAGGAACTCAAGTTCATTGTGGCGCGCCACGGTCTTTGAAATATCAATCGCTAACCCAAATATGCCGACCACCTCATTATGGCTGTTGAAAATGGGTGACTTCATATTTTGGTAGTGCTTAACCTCACCCGATTTCAACGTGTTCACTTCAACGTTTGAAACCGTTTTTCCATTCAGAACCGACACATCATTTTTGATAAGGTCACTTGCCTGCTCTATCGAGAAAAACTGATTGTCATCAGCACCGATAATCTCTTCTCTAGCACGAGCAAACAATTGACATACCGCTTCATTGACGTAGGTGTAACATCCGTTTTTGTCTTTGATAAAGAAATAACAATCCATGCGATCAAGCACTTCTTGAATTTTCTCTGGGCTTAGGCTTGAAATATTCAATATGCAATCCGTGTCATTTTAACTATTCTTAGGTTAGTCGGCTGATAAACCATGTCAAGACTATGGTTATGCATTGGTTAACAGTCTGATTAAAGATTGGATTTCACCGCTTTCTGCATCTGGTCAAAATCACATAAACGCTGCAATTTTATGAAACATTATTGAAGTCATTGTGATATCATGCCGCCAAATTTCGTTCCATCAGCGTTTACTATGAGATTCCCTGGACAACGTAAGTCAAAACACTATTTCCCAACTAGCAAGAAAGATCTGTCTGTTAGCCAAGCTCAGTCAGCTCCAAAGCTATTCCGACCGACTATTATTGGTGTTGGTCAAACGATCGTTGATATCGAAGCACGAGTTGACGATGCTTTTCTTGCTAAATACGACCTAAGTAAAGGTCACTCTCTGGTACTTGAAGAAAGTAAAGCAGACGCGCTTTATGAAGAACTGGTTGCTGAAGGATTAATTACTCACCAATTCCCAGGTGATACTATTGGTAACACGCTACACAACTATTCAGTTTTGGCAGATAGCAAATCTGTTTTACTGGGCGTTATGTCAAAGAACATTGAAGTAGGTTCGTACGGTTACCGTTATCTATGCCGAACGTCTTCACGCATGAACCTGAACCATTTACAAACTGTTGATGGTCCAATTGGCCGTTGCTACACGCTAATCACCGACGATGGTGAACGAACATTTGCGATCAACGAAGGTGAAATGAACCAACTTAAGCCAGAGAGTATTCCAGAGTCTGTGTTTAACAAGGCTTCAGCTTTGGTTGTTTCTTCTTATCTAATGCGTGGTAAGCCAGAAGATCCGATGCCTAAAGCGGTTGCACGTGCAATCAAGATCGCAAAATCTAAATCGGTACCCGTGGTGTTAACGTTAGGAACTAAGTGGGTTATCGAAGGCAACGAAAAGTTCTGGCAGGATTACATTAAAGACAATGTCACTATCGTTGCTATGAATGAAGAAGAAGGTGAAGCACTCACTGGATTCTCCGACCCACTACTTGCCGCCGACAAAGCGTTAGACTGGGTAGATTTGGTATTGTGTACAGCTGGCCCTGACGGCCTATATATGGCCGGTTATTGCGACAATGTTGCGCTCCGTGAAACGACGCACGATATTCTCGAAGGCGAAATCGATGAGTTCAATAAATTTGAATTTAGCCGAGCAATGCGTAAAGCGGATTGTGCAGACCCGCAGAAAGTCTACTCTCATATTGGCCCATATTTAGGTGGCCCACTGGAAATTAAGAACACCAACGGCGCAGGTGATGGTGCTCTTTCGGCTCTACTTCACGACATGACAGCCAATGACTTTCATTGCCAGAATGTTCCAGAGTCAGATAAACATGTTGCACCTTGCTTAACCTACTCTTCTCTTTCACAAATTTGTAAGTATGCGAACCGAGTGAGTTACGAAGTCCTAACACAGCACTCGCCACGACTCACCCGCTCTTTACCAGAGCGAGAAGACAGCTTGGAAGAAGCATACTGGGATCGATAAAAAAGAGGCTTCGGCCTCTTTTTGTTTTCAAAACAATCAACTAAATAAAGAGTGATTAAAAATAGAACAGGTTGCTGAATATTTAACTTTACAAAGGATTTTTAACCAGTATTATCCTGACGCAAACGTTTTCCTCAATAATTTTGTGGCTTTTAAGGACCGTTAATGCTATCTGATATTGATATCTGTCGTACGACGTCTCTTTCCCCTATTTCTGAGATTGCTAAGCAATCTGGACTACTCGACTCTGAGTTTCATCCTCAAGGTTTTCACAAGGCAAAAGTATCCTTAAACGCGGTAAACCGACTCAAAGACAATATTGATGGCAAGCTTGTTGTCGTCACTGCCATCACTCCTACACCACTAGGTGAAGGCAAAACCGTGACAACAATTGGTTTATCACAAGGTCTGAAAAAGCTTGGTCAATCGGTCATGGCGTGTATTCGTCAGCCGTCAATGGGTCCAATTTTCGGTGTGAAAGGTGGCGCTGCAGGTGGTGGCTACTCTCAAGTTGCACCGATGGAAGAATTGAACCTTCACCTGACGGGCGATATTCACGCGGTTACCGCCGCTCACAACCTTGCTGCTGCCGCAATTGACGCTCGTATTTACCACGAACAACGCCAAGGTTATGAAGCTTTTGAATCTCGTACCGGGCTTAACGCGTTAAAAATTGATATCAAGAATGTCGTCTGGAAACGCGTAGTTGACCACAATGACCGAGCACTTCGCATGGTGACAGTTGGCCAAAACGAGGTGAACAAAACCATTAATGGTTATGAGCGTGAAGACGGATTTGATATCTCCGCAGCCTCAGAGCTGATGGCGATTTTAGCACTATCGAAAGACTTAAAAGATCTGCGTTCACGTATCGGCCGCATTGTCGTGGCTTACTCTTTAGATGGTGAGCCAATTACCACCGAAGATCTTCAGGTTGCAGGTGCTATGGCTGTTAGTATGAAAGAAGCCATTGAGCCAACCTTAATGCAGACTCTTGAAGGGGTTCCAACGCTTATCCATGCAGGTCCTTTTGCCAATATCGCTCATGGTAACTCATCCATTATCGCCGATAGCATTGCGACAAAGTTGAGCCGCTATACGATCACTGAAGGTGGTTTTGGTTCTGATATGGGTTTTGAAAAAGCGTGTAATATCAAAGCCTCTGCAACAGATAAAAAACCTGACTGTGCTGTGATCGTGGCGACACTTCGTGGCTTAAAAGCGAACTCTGGACTCTATGACCTCAAACCAGGTACGCCTATTCCAGACTCTATCTACGGTAACGACTCGAACGCCCTGCAAGCTGGGTTCGAGAACTTGAAATGGCATATCAACAACGTAGCTAAATATGGTGTACCAGTGGTCGTCGCTATTAACCGCTTCCCTCAAGATAGTGACGAGGAACTTAACCTTCTAAAATCTTGGATTGAAGCGCTTGAACAAGATTGCCGAGTAGCAATTAGTGAAGGATTCGCAAAAGGTGGCGACGGCACTAAAGAACTCGCACAGCAGGTTATAGCGGCCTGTGAGAACGAAGCGAACTTCAAACCACTTTACACACTCGATCAATCCATTGAATCTAAACTAATGGCCGTATGTGAAGGTGGTTACGGTGCCGCTCGAGTCACTCTGTCTTATCAAGCGCAAAAGCAGCTTGAACTATATGAAAAACATGGCTTCAATCACCTCGCCGTATGTCTTGCTAAGACCCCTCTGTCTATCACCACCGATGGCAGTATCAAGGGCGCACCAAAAGACTTTGATGTTGTAATACGTGAACTGCGTTTGTGTGCTGGTGCTGGTTTTATCTATGCACTTTGCGGCAATGTAATGACGATGCCAGGCTTACCAGACAAACCAGCCTTTATGTCTCTTGATCTTGATGACGAAGGCAACATCATTGGACTAAGTTAATCTATTTATCTGATTTAAATATAAAAAAGCGACGTTACAACGTCGCTTTTTTTTAATCTATTAACTATCTACTGCGCTACTATCAAGGTCAATTCGACTCGCCTATTACAAGCCTTCCCATATTGTGTTTGGTTCGTGCACTCTGGAACATTTTCGCCATAACCACGCGTATAGATCATCTGCCTAGGCACTCGTTGACTGATCAAGGTTTGGCGAACGGACTCAGCACGTTTGTCAGATAGCTTATCGTTGATTGCCACAGTTCCGGTATTATCTGTATGTCCCCCGATTACAACATCAATCCCTTGCTGGCCAGATAAGAAGCTCGCCAGTTGTTGAAGCCATTGTGCAGAGGTGCTAGCTACATGTGCAGAGCCAGTATTAAAGTGGATTTTTTGCTTTAAACGGATCATGACATAGTCACCAGGAACTAACTCATAGTCGAGACCATTGTTGACCAAGTAGCGCTCAAGAACATTCCAAGACTCGGTGCGCATTTGCCCATAAGGTCCTTGAACGCTGGTTGAGGCGATTTTTGGCGCATCCGCCCATTCTGGATGCATCACATCAAACTCTGACTTCGGAGCCGTTTGCAGCATGTCTGGAAATAGTTTACTTGTTGTCGATGACACGGCACTACATCCCGCTAGTAAGGAGGCAGCCAATACCATCCCTGCTTGTTTCAACGTAAACATGTCACTCTCCAATTATTCCTTTATACGCTGTTAACTATCGGCGATTAATACAGAAACTTTATAGCGAAACATAAAAAAACTGACGGAATTTAGGTTTCGCTTTGTAACGATTTGACGAGCTGAATTGCTTGTAAGCAGACTTAAATAAACGTTAAACTCTGTGAGTTATTTTCATATAGAAGCTCAAACATGTTTAAAACTCTTACTAAAACTTTATCCGTGATGGCCTTGGCTCTTGTTGTTTCGGCTTGTAGTGACTCTGATACAACACCCGTTGAGGGCAAGCAATATCGCACACTTGATGCCAACCTGAGCACACTGCGCTTACCTCAAGTTACCGAAGTATTCTCTCTAGGCTGTGGTCACTGTCGTAACCTTGAACCAATGCTCCCTGAGTTAGAGTCATTGACTGACAGTAAACTTGGTAAAGTCCATGTGATGTTTAATGAAAGCGCACAAATCGCTGGTATGTTGTTCTACTCTGCCGTCATGCAATCAGAAAACAACGTCGTTCCTGCTGACATGAAAGACGAGCTATTTGCACTCGTTCAAAACCCAGATATGGATGGCAGCGCAAAGAAAGTTGAATTGGATCGAATCTTTGAATCTCGTGGAATGGTTAGCCCATACAACCTGAGCGAAGCGCAGCAAAAAGAGCTGCTTAATTACATTCAAACCGCAGAAACCGTATCGACTAAAGCGCAAATTAATGCAGTTCCAACGTTTATCGTTAATGGTAAATACGAGGTGATGCTAGCGGGTCACCAAGACATTAATGAAATCGCTGAAACCATCAACTACCTAAAAACAAAATAACAATAAGGAATTACTGTGTCTAAAGTCTTAATCCCTCTCATTGTTCTGCTATTAGCGGCATTCATGATCTATCGAACTTGGACCAACAGCAAAGCTGGTGAGGAGAACTTTCAGCAAGGCCAAGCATTCCTTCTTGAAAACGCTAAGAAAGAAGGCATTATTACTACCGAGAGCGGCTTACAATATGAAGTGCTTGAAACTAGTGGCAATACTGAAAAACCAGGTCCTAAAAGCAAAGTTAAAGTGCATTATCACGGCACGCTTATCGACGGTACTGTGTTTGATAGTTCAGTTGACCGTGGTACACCAATTAGCTTCGGGCTGAACCAAGTTATCAAAGGATGGCAAGAAGGTCTTCAACACATGTCTGAAGGTGACAAATATCGCTTGTACATCCCAAGTACATTGGGTTATGGCAAGAAAGGTACTGGCCCTATCCCTCCGTCGGCAGTATTGATTTTTGATGTTGAATTGATTGAAATTCAATAATCAAAACTATAAACAAAAAGAGCACCTATAAGGTGCTCTTTTTGTTTCGTTCTCTATCGAAAAGGTCACTGTACCGGATGAAATTCAAAGCCTGACTCAGTAACCAAATAACAGTCCATTCCACCAGCATGCGCAGCTTGAAGGCCTAATTTAGTGTCTTCAAAAACTACACACTTCTTAGCGTCTACACCCATATTCTTAGCCGCTAACAAGAACGTTTCTGGATTAGGTTTGTGACTCTCAACATCGGTTGCCGACACTACACAGTCTAAGTCATTCAAAACTCCAGCGTGCGTCAATAGCTTCAAAGCAGAGTCACGTTGGCTCCCTGTACCTATCGACATGGGTTTGGTGCCTTTATATTGCTGAAACACTTCATAAGTGTGCGCTATTGGCTTACCTGTTAGTGGCAATTGTGCAAAAGCATTCATCTTAAATATCGACACTTGTTTCGGATCCAATTCGATACCATAACGCTTTGACACCTCACCCGCGATCTTGACACTTGGCATACCTCCCAGAGAATGCAGCCAATGGCGATCAAATGGAAAATCGAATTTCGTTGCCGTCATTTCCCACGCTAAGACATGGTTTGGCATGGTATCCAACAACGTGCCATCCATATCGAAGATAATTCCATCATACAACTCTAAATCTAACAACTGGTTAACCTCTTGTGGTTCATTAAGGGCATTAACATTACAAATTTATTACTAAAGAACGGCGTACGCTTACCGATACAATAGTAAATAATAAAAAAACGGCTTAGTTTTGTGTAGTCTTTCCATTTTTGAGTTTAGAAAAACTTTTATAAGTGACTAGAAATCAACAAGTTGATACATTCCGCGCTCAGAAATATTTAAGCACACATATTCATATTGCCAATTCAATTGCTGGCAATATCTTTCTCGCGAATATGAAAAGGTTGATAATGAAGATCAAGCACCAACTTCTACTTTTAGGGTCAATATCCGTATTGGCTATCGCCTCAATGTTAATGTCTAGTAGCTACTTTGCGAAGACTACAGATAACCTTACCAATGCTCTCACTAAACTGAGTCAACTTGAAGTCACTTTGTTGAATCTTCGTAGAAATGAAAAAGATTTTTTATTACGTAAGGACGAAAAGTACCTAGCAAAGTTCAGAGTCAACGCTGAACATTTCCGTAATCAACAGAATGAACTTCAACTCACCCTTGCCAACGCAGGTGTCTCTCTTCCAAATCAACTATCAGCGGAGCTTGCAGCGTACGAACAAGCCTTCACAAAACTGGTAAATGGTTACGTTGTACTTGGTCTAAACCTTTCACAGGGTCTGTCTAATCAATTTCTTGAAGTATTCCATCAAGAGCTTGAGCGAGACATCACTCATGAATTATTGCAGTACCACGATGACGTTATGTTTGGCAATGTTGCGACCGTGAAACCAACCAACAACCCATCTCTTAATACTGTTGGTCAAAATGTCCTTAAGCAACGTGAAGTCATTGGCTTTGCCTACGACCAAGGTTTGCTTGGGCTAACTCGCAGCAACTCTCATAAGATTGAAACAGATTTTGAGGATTTTAATGCTCAATTAAACCGTGTACTTGATGACAAAATCCAAACCATCATGACCGCAAAATGGACCATTTCTGTTCTACTACTTGTTGTCATTGCCGCTCTCATCACTTACATCGTTAGAGCAATCAACCTTAATGTAAACCGCTTGCAATCTACTATCTCGGATATTGCTGAACACAATGACCTAACCAAAAGAGTGTCAGTTAAAGGCAACGATGAGATAGCCTCGATTGGTAAAGCCGTCAACTCATTACTGGATAACTTTGCTTCATTAGTTGGTAACACACAGAGACAGTCTTCAGAGCTTAGAAGTAGCAGTACTAATATGGAAGATGAATTGGAGAATGTGATTCATCAATTCCATAGTCAAAGTGACCACACTAACTCAATGGCAACAGCGGTTCAGCAAATGGTAACCACCATTGACGAAATTGCCCAAACTACTCACAACGCCGCTGATCTGGTCAACAAAGCAGCGGACAACTCTCAGAACAGCCGCGCATTTGTTGAAAACACTGTCGGTAATATCGAGTCCCTTTCTTCTGTACTAGCGGAAAGTAACAATGAAATCCGTTCCTTGAATGAGCATGTTGGCAAAATTGGCGGAGCGGTTCATATTATCCAAGATATCGCAGAACAAACTAATTTATTAGCACTAAACGCAGCTATTGAAGCAGCTCGCGCTGGCGAACAAGGACGTGGATTCGCAGTGGTCGCAGACGAAGTTCGTGCCTTGGCTAGCCGAACACATCAATCAACGGAAGAGATCACTAACCTCGTTAGTGCGATTCAGGCTCAAATGACAACGGTGGTTACCGACATAGAGCAATGCAACGCTCAAGGAGCAGAAACATTGTCTGCCTCTGCGAAGCTTGATAGCGCACTACAGCAAATCTCTGAGGACATGGCTGAAATTCAGACCAACTCCGATCAAATTGCTGCGGCGATTGAAGAGCAAGGCATAGTAATGGGTCAGGTAGGCGAATCCATCACAGAGCTTAATGAAATTTCTAATGACAACATGTCGAATGCACGTAACTGCTTAGATGAAGTGAAAAACGTGTCTAGCCAAACCACCAAAATGGACAGTGCCATTTCAATCTTTAAGATTTAGGGAACGGTAACTAAGACAAAGGCCACGTCAAAATGTGGCCTTTTTGTATTCCATTACTTTTTAACAAGCACTTGTTCGTGCTCCATAAGTTCACGTACAAATATCGATGGTGAGGATTGATACGTCACCCACACTTTGTTTTTTGCTCTTGTTAATGCAACATAGAACAAGCGCCGCTCTTCAGCGTGTTCATAAGTATCTGTGCCTATGGTCAGGGCATTATTTAGGTGAACGAACTTCCTTTTCGCTGGGAATTGTCCCTCATCAGCGCCTACTACAATAACGTAATCCGCCTCTTTGCCTTTACTAGAGTGACAGGTCATAAACTCCAACGACAAGTTTGCAAACTGCTTACACCAATCACCAAACAATTCCGGTTTATGATAGTGGTTACGTCCTAACAGCAACACTGATTTACCTTGTTTGGACTTGCTATTAAGTTCCTCAAGAATTTTCTCTACACGGCTGCCCTGCTCCACAATCACTGCCTTTTGCTTAGCGGATTTGTGGCTCTTAATATCTTTAGTCAGTTGTGTCGGATTGGCTTGAATGAAGTCAGACGCCACTTCCAACAACTTGTCATTAAAACGATAAGTCGTATCTAACAAGTGGATAGAGGCGTTAGGGAATCGCTGTTCAAAGCCTGTCGTCAAATCCACATCAGATCCAGTAAACTGATAGATGGACTGCCAATCATCACCCACAGCATAGAGTGTTGCATTGGTACCATCTTGAAGCTTTTGTTCACAAAGGGCTTGAACCAACTCTAAACGATCAGGGGAAATATCCTGATACTCGTCGACCATGACAAACTTCCAGTTCGATTTGAAGCGCGAAGCAGAAACATGTTTAGTCGCTTTAGTAATCATCGAGGTAAAGTCAATTTGCTCATTCTCTTTGAGCATTTTTTGCCACGCTTGATAACAAGGCCAACATAGCGCCAACTCACTATTAAGCCGCGCATACACTTCTTCGTCTATGATCTTTTCTTGAATCGCTTTCTTCGATAATCCAGCAGAAATCAATTGGTCTAGTTGCTGTTCTAGCCACGCGATGAGCTTAGGGTTTTCACTTTGACTGCCAAGCTCCTCATCTCCTTTTAAGTAGGCAATAGGCCATTTAGATAAGTGCTTTTGCCAACGTTTGAAGTTGGTTGGTGTCATCCAATGCTTCTTCAGCCAGTCAATGCACCAGGCCGTTTTTTGTGTTTGCTCAGTCGCTAATGGCGTTAATTGAGGTGGTTGATTCTCAGTTTCTTTGAGTATCTTCAGTCCTAATTGATGGAAGGTCAGCACCGAAATAGCGTCAGCCGTTTGCCCCAGCTTTTTCTCAAGACGTTGCTTCATTTCATTAGCAGCGTCACGACCAAACGCCACCAACAGTATCTGGTCAGCCTGTGCGAGATGACTTTGCAGCAAATAGGACACACGCGCCATCAGCACACTCGTTTTACCTGAACCTGCTCCGGCAAGGATCAAATTTTGATCATTGTTATGCAGAACCGCCATTTGTTGTGAGTAATTAAGTGGAGATGACTCAGATTGCGAAAATAATACTTGCCAATTCTCACGCTCATTTTCCAACCATGTTTGGTTTCGTTCTGCTAGCACTGTCGCTGTATCATCCAACCATGGAATGAGGTTGTTGATTCGCTTTGGCATTGTGCGCATCGCTTCAGAAAGTGACATGTTGATTTCAAGAAACTCGGAGTTTACTTCATCCGCCCATGACACCATTTGTGATTGAGGCAAAAATTGTGGCAGAGAACGCAAGCGTCGTAACTCATCTTCCCATTTCGGTAGATAGGTATTCAGCAAACCGCATTGTTTATGGTGCCATTGCTGATAACAACTCACAGCATGTTTGGCAAAGTCCTGCGCTTCTCTCCAAGGTACCCCCTGAACCACCCAGCACACCTGTTTGCCATTCTCTTCGTACGCAAACACCGACACGGATGACCATACTAACCCTCGCTTAACACTTAATTTTCCCGACCATTCACTAAACGGAATTCGAACCTCGGCGCGCACCGAGTGCAGCACAAGGCTATCGCCATTAAGTTCAAGAGAGCGAAATTCGTGTTGAGTAAATAACTCAGCGGTTGGGGAGGCAGTTAGCAGCATGTTGTTCTAAGGGTTCTAATCAGCAAATCTCTCACTAGTCTACTGTATCAGCCAATGATTTCCAGATAACTTTATGTAAAATCTGCGAAAAGGAATCCAAACTCGAATTACGATTTCCTATTATTCTCTAACAGACAGAGTGCTTTTCATTACGAACATGCACAAAAAAGCGCCCAATACTTAGGGCGCTTTCCGGATACAGATTAACTACTTATTCGTCGGGGTCTGAAGTTTGTCCATAACCTCATCCAAGTTAAAGCTTGCTGCTTTTTGCCTTGGCGGGAATTCTTTAAAGGTCTCTAAGAACTTCCCTACATAGACTTGAGCCGGAACTAACAAGTAAACACGATCCAACATCCAGTCATAGTAAGTATTGGAGGTAACATCAGCGACCTCATAAGGGTCCATTCTCAAGTTAAAGATTTTTGGCACGCGAAGTGTCACGAAAGGTTCTGCCCATATTTGCAACGTCCCCTCTACCCTCTGCTCCATAAATACGACTTTCCAGTTGTTATAACGCAGTGCGGTTAAATCACCATCGTCTGAGAAGTAGAAAATCTCCGCACGCGGTGACTCTTCACTTTCACCTGTTAAGTAAGGAAGGAAGTTGTAACCATCAAGGTGAACTTTAAAGGTCTTGTCACCGGCTTTGTGCCCCTTAAGAAGTTTCTCTTTTACATCAGGCTCACCAGCCGCTGCTAACAACGTAGGCAACCAATCCATGTGATGCATAATATTGTTGGAGACCGAGCCCGCTTCGATTTTACCCGGCCATTTCACCATCGCAGGGACACGATACGCTCCTTCCCAGTTAGTGTTTTTCTCACCTCGGAAAGGAGTAAGACCCGCATCTGGCCACGTATTCATGTGCGGACCGTTATCCGTTGAGTAAAAGACAATTGTGTTGTCTTCGATTCCCAGTTCATCGACTTTTTTAAGGAGTTCGCCTACTTGGTTGTCGTGCTCAATCATCCCATCAGCATAAAAACTAATGCCTGATTTACCGAGGTTTTCATCTTTCACATGAGTACGGAAGTGCATGCGTGTCGCATTCCACCATACGAAGAAAGGTTTCTTGGCCGCTACCGCGCGATCCATAAAGTCTAGAGCCGCGGAAAGAGTCTCCTCATCTACGGTTTCCATACGCTTACGAGTTAAAGGGCCAGTATCTTCAATTTTGCCGTCGGCATAAGATTTGATAACCCCTCGAGGTCCAAATTGTTTACGGAATTCGGGATCTTTCGGATAGTCGATATTTTCAGGTTCTTCTTCAGCATTTAGGTGGTAAAGGTTACCAAAGAACTCGTCAAAGCCGTGATTGGTAGGTAAAAACTCATCTTTGTCGCCAAGGTGGTTTTTACCAAATTGCCCTGTCATATAACCATGAGGCTTTAGAAGCTCCGCAATGGTTGCATCTTCCGCTTGTAACCCAAGGTCAGCCCCCGGTAGACCCACTTTACTTAAACCTGTTCGCAATACACTTTGACCGGTTATAAATGTCGAACGTCCTGCCGTACAAGATTGCTCGCCGTAGTAGTCGGTGAACATCATGCCTTCTTTCGCAATGGAATCAATATTAGGCGTTTTATACCCCATAAGACCAAATGTATATGCACTAACATTGGACTGACCAATGTCATCCCCCCATATCACCAAGATGTTGGGCTTATCTTCTGCATATGCACTGGCTGATATACCAAATAACGCGGTAGCCAAAACTGCTAAGCTCCGCTTAAACCTTCTGTGTGTTGTCATGTAAACCTCTACGTTAGTTGGTCGCATCCTGCCCATTAACGTATAGTCGCAAACACTCATAAGCGCCAAAAATCTAAGGCAATTTTCACTATTAATAGATTAATAAACATTAGCCAGATTTTTTGATTAATCTCACATAGCACTAAAGTTGTAAGTGACCACCCCATTGGAACTCAACCTTATGATTTAGATAAGAATATTTACCAGTTATAACTTTTTTTTATAGTGTTTATAAGACGACACCATCTCTGACCTCAAATAGAGTGCGAGGCAAATAAGCACCTCACTGGGTGTTTACTGCAAAATCAATGAGTAAAAGACGATGGAGTCTAGAATGGCAAACCACTTAAGTAAGATTGCAATGGGCGTTGGGCTTATTGCTACATCTTCAGTTGCAGTTGCAGCAGATAAACCGAATATCCTTGCGATTTTCGGCGACGATGTTGGTTATTGGAACATTAGCGCGTATAACCAAGGCATGATGGGGTATGAAACTCCAAATATCGACCGTATCGCTAACGAAGGTGCACTTTTCACTGACCATTATGGTCAGCAATCTTGTACAGCAGGTCGCGCAGCCTTCATTACTGGTCAAGAACCTTTCCGTACTGGTCTATTAACAATCGGTATGCCAGGTTCAACACACGGTATTCCAGACTGGGCTCCAACCACTGCTGATCTACTCAAAGAGCAAGGCTACATGACGGCACAGTTTGGTAAAAACCACTTAGGTGACCAAGACCAACACTTGCCAACTAATCATGGTTTCGATGAGTTCTTTGGTAACCTTTACCACCTAAATGCTGAAGAAGAACCAGAAACTTACTACTACCCTAAAGATCCAGAGTTCCGTAAGAACTATGGCCCTCGTGGTGTAATCAAGTCTTTTGCTGATGGCAAAATCGAAGATACTGGTCCTATGACGCGTAAGCGTATGGAACATGCTGATGAAGAGTTCCTAGAAACGTCTCTCGCGTTTATGGAAAAGGCAGTAAAAGCTGATAAACCATTCTTCATCTGGCACAACACCACACGTATGCACGTTTGGACTCGTCTGCAAGAGAAGTATCAAGGTAAATCTGGTATCTCTATTTATGCCGACGGCATGCTAGAGCACGATGACCAAGTTGGTATCCTGCTAGACAAACTGGACGAGCTAAACATCGCTGACAACACGATTGTTATCTACTCTACTGATAACGGTGCTGAAACAGTTAGCTGGCCTGATGGCGGTGCGACACCATTCCACGGTGAAAAAGGCACAACTTGGGAAGGCGGTATGCGCGTTCCTCAACTTGTCCGTTGGCCTGGCGTAATTGAACCAGGTACTAAGATCAACGAGATGATGGCTCACCAAGACTGGCTACCAACGCTTCTTGCTGCAGCAGGTGTTCCTGATGTGAAAGAAAAGTTAGCTAAAGGCTACAAAGCAAACGGTAAAGACTGGCGCGTACATATTGATGGCTATAACTTCAAGCCATTCTTTGAAGGTAAAACTGACAAAGCACCTCGTGAGTCTCTACTTTACTTCACAGCAAACGGCGAATTGAATGCGGTTCGTTGGAATGATTGGAAACTACACTTCGCGACGTTAGAAGGTAACATCACTGACGCGGTACGTTTCTCTCCTAACTGGCCGAAGATCATTCACCTACGTGCTGACCCATTTGAGAAAGCACCACACGAATCTGGCATGTACCTACGTTGGATGGCAGACAACATGTGGCTATTCGTTCCAATTCAAGACGTACTTGGCGAATTCTTCCAAACTCTGCCTAACTACCCAATGCAGCAAGGCCAGATGATGAACCCTGCTTCGATTGACTACCAGTCTCTAGGTCTTCAAGGCAAAATGAAGCAACTTGACCAGCTTCAAAAACAAGTACAACAAATGAAGTAATCACCTCAGATTCTCTTCATAAAAAAAGACCAGCTTATGCTGGTCTTTTTATTATTGGTCAATCAAGCGAAAGGGTTAATCAAGATTGTCCATGTCTTTCCATAAACGAGCTGCGACTTCCCTCGCCTCTTTATAGATAGGCTCAACGTCGAATGGGAACTCACGGTTTAGATAAGAGAACTTACCTTCCACCATCACACTGTTTACGTTGCTCGCATTGAGTGCGAATGCAAAGTGACCCGGCAAGTTATCAGCAACCAAAGGTGTTGGTGAGGTGTAATCAAGAATCGTTAGATCCGCTTTATATCCTGCTTCCAAACGACCAAACTTAGCGCCAAAGTTACGACCAAGAATCTCGTTGCCGTTCCAGAGATGGCGCATAAAGCTATCAGGCCACATTTGACCACCAGCATCACGATGCTTGAAGAACGCAAATTTAAGCTCTTCGAACATATCCGCACCAATGCCATCGGTACCAATCGCGACATTTTTGAACTGACGTAACTGATGGTTATAACCTACATTGTTGTTCATATTCGAACGTGCATTATGAACCAAGAAACCATCGTGTTTGTTCAAGATATTAATGTCCTTCTCGGACAAGAATAAACCATGAGCAAGCAGTGTTTTGCTATCGATTAAGCCAAAGCTATCGAGACGCTCAACAATATCTTGGTCGTAATGATGATGACTATGAGTAACATCGTAACGGTCTTCTGCAACGTGAATATGTAAGCCACGCCCAGTCGCTTTCACCGCTTCCGACAGCATTGCCATACCTTCATTAGACACGGTAAACGGAGCATGAGCGCCGATATGAGCTTCAACCAGATAAGGCTCAACACCTCGCTCTTTTTCTGCATCCACAAGTTGTGCGAAGCGAATATTCTCTTCTACACCTGCCGCCATTTCTTCAACGCCGCCGTTACGGTCAGTCGTCTCAAAACAGGTCATACCGCGAAGGCCAGCTTTTAAGAAGCCTTTACGAAGCGTCGCCAGTGACCCTTCAATGTAGTTCGGTGAGGCGTGATGGTCGATAACCGATGTACAGCCATGACGAATGGCTTCTAATGAACAAATCAAACCGCTGTAGTACAAAGCTTCTTCATCCAACGCACGGTCCATTCGCCACCATAGGTTCTTCAGGATGGAGATAAAATCTGGACTTGGTTTAATGTCCGCCATGATGCCGCGAGCCAATCCTGAATAGAAATGGTTGTGAGAACAGACAATGCCCGGCATTACTAACTTACCAGTAAAGTCCTTCACTTCAGCGTTTGGATACTTGGCACTAAGAGACTCACCGACTTCTATGATACGGTCGTTTTCAATCGCAATATCAATCCCTTCCTTAATAAAGGCAGGTTCCATCTGTACTGCTGTTGCGTTCTTAATTATCAACATAATTCTATTCTCCTTTTACACTTCTACAGCGCCAAGCAAGTATTTGTGGTTCGATAGAACGTACTGAATAATAGTGGCTTCATCGGCTAACGTTTCTGGCAACTCGATTTGACCATTTTGATTAATTGGATACGTTGCGACTTCCCCTTTAGCTCTTAGCAACAGTTCATCGCCTTGAACCAAGAAACCTGGGTTAGTGCTTGAATCAAAGTCTTCTTTCAGACTGAACAACGTAAATTTGTCTTTGTATGGTTTGCTGTCCCAAAGGCAGAACTGAGCACAGTTGCCACACTCGTTACAGTAAGCATCAAGGTGGAGCGTTTGATACTGGTCTTTGAAGCCAGGAATCGGCAGTGACATGTTGGCTCGGTTCGGACAAACATCCACACACTTACTACACACATAAGAACACTCTAAGCAACGCTCTGCTTCTTGCTTAACAAACTCATTGCGGTCATTTTCTTCAAGCTTGTTCGCTTCAAGCAGTGCAACTTTGATTTCGCCCTTCTTACGATACACTTCCGCTGCCGTCACTGAAGACTCAACTTGAGCTAACGTTTCAGATTGAAGTTCACGTTCGATAATTGCCGACGCCGCTTTACGACCACCAGAAATTGCCGAAACAATCGATGATGGACCGGTTTGCGCATCACCTAACAAGAACACGTTTTCGACCTGAGTCTCACAAGTGTCATTGTTGACTGCTGGCCAACCGTCGTCACCCATTGGTACACCGATACGCGTTAACACATCACGGTTCGCTTGCTCACCTACCGCTGTAATGACTGCGCTGGCCTTGAGTGAAATAGTTTCATCGGTTGCTACTGGACGTCTACGGCCTTTCTCATCAGGCTCACCCAATGTCATGACACGCGCTACGATAGTGCCATCTTGATGGAACTCTTCTGGATTGGTTAAGAACTTGAAGTTCACGCCATCTTCGACCGCTTCGTCATACTCTTCTTTGTATGCTGGCATTTCAGCTTCAGTACGGCGATAAAGTACTGTTACTTTCTCAACACCTTTGACTTTAAGCGCGGCACGCGCACTATCCATCGCGGTATTACCTGCCCCAACTACTACCACATGGTCACCAAGCGCTAACGCTTCGCCATCGTTGTAGCGACGTAAGAAGTCTAGAGACTTGTAAATGTTGTTGTTGTCACCCGCTAACTTGATAGGGTTACCTTTATCTGCACCGATACCCAGACAGATATACTGATAACCCTGCTCTTTCAGTTGGTCGATAGTGATATCTGGATTCGCGCCATACTCAAATTCCACACCATGAGCTTCAACAAACTCAATGTCATGTCTAATGGCTTTCTCAGGAATTCTAAATTGAGGAATAATGTGTTTCACCACACCACCTGCGCTCTCTTCTTTCTCGAAGATTTTCACAGGGTGACCAGCTCGAGCAATGAAGTACGCCGCTGATAGACCTGCAGGACCTGCTCCAATAACCGCGACTGGCTGTTTGGTTGTATCCAGATTTGGATGATGCCATTTAGATTGGTAGCCATCCCACCCTTTATCCAGCGCAATTTTCTTCATTTCACGAATGTTCAATGCACCTTCGTAATCGCGACGAGTACAGTTGTATTGACATTGGTGATCACAAATATGACCTGTGATGGAAGGCAGAGCGTTTCGAGCGTAAATGACTTCCAACGCTTCGGTATACTTGTGCTGACCCATTAGGCGTAGGTATTCAGGGATATCTTGGCTGATAGGACACGCTGTTACACAAGGTGCGACATAACAATCCGTTAGTGGCACTGGTTGTTCGACAGTAATTTCTTCTGGACCACGCCACTCTTTTTGCGTGTATTCAGCGCACAAAGACTTCTCGGCCAGCTTTTCCAAACGCTCTAGGTTAACACCACGCATTGCCCAATCAGTGCTCACTTCAAGCTCTTTGGCACAGTCAGCGAGGCGCAAGTAGCCACCTGGTTTGAGCAGGTCTGTCGCCATAGTGATTGGGCGAATACCAGTTTCAAAGATCTCTCTGATGTTAAACTTGCTTGCACCACCAGAATAAGAGATTGGTAACGTGCCATTAAATTCGCGAGACAATTCCAACGCCACATTGATAGATAGCGGGAACAATGCGCGGCCAGACATGTACATTTCTTTGTCAGGAAGACGGCCTTTATTGTTCAATGTACCAAGAGTGTTGGTCAGTTTTACACCAAAGCCGATGTTCTTATCTTTACCAAGCTTAACTAGACGATGAAGCATGGCCTTGGCATCTTGCAGTTGCAAGTCGTGAGAGAACGCTTCTTTGCTAAGGGAGATATAGTCAAAACCCGTTTGATCAAGAATGCTGCGAACACGGTCATAACCTAGCAGCGTAGGGTTTAATTTAACGAAGGTATTGATACCCTTGTCTTCCAACATATAACGACAAATCGCTTCGATTTCGTTTGGTGGGCAACCGTGCATGGTTGATAGTGTTACCCCTTCAGTCAAACTAACTGGGATATCATCTACCATTTCGAATAATTGTTGCAGTTCAGTTTCTGATGTTCTGCTATTCAACAGTTTATTATTGGCAATAAAGTCTTTTAACTCTGTTGAATATTGTGCAAATTTTGGATGCTTTGAAGAATCGAGCATATTATCAATATACTCTTGCATTGGCTCGGTCAAAATACCATCTAAATCATAGCCAACACTCATGTTAAAAATAAATGATTTCGCTTTCTTCGCCGCTTTACTATCAAATACTGATTCCAGTAGATGCAGCGCAAACCATGCTTTCAAATATTCGTCATACGCTTTGTGTAACGTAAACTCGGTTGACCATTCTGTATTAAAACACTCATCTTCTGCATCAATACATGGTTTAGCAATTTCAAGACGATCTAACTTCTGAACAGTCTTAAGCTCCATGAAGCGACCACCAGCAAGCCAAGACGTAACTATATTCTGAGCTAATTGAGTATGAGGTCCGGCGGCAGGTCCTACAGGGGTTTCGCAGTTTTCACCCCATACCGCAAGGTGTTGGTTTGTCTGTTTTTTATAGAACTGCTTTTCTGGGATGCCGAAAATCGATTTGCTTTGATGATACTCACCAAACATGCGTTCAAGCAGCTCGGTGAATGGAATTGGGCGCATGATATCTCCCATGGTAACACTCCTTTATTAATTCGCTTGTACTTCTGTGTAAATGAATTAATGAGATAAGAGCAATCACTAAGCCAAGGTTGTCTAATTACTTAACATGAAGACATTTTAACTGCTATTTCGTGACAGAGGTCTGATAATAAAGGCTATTGAGAATAGTTATTAATTTGATTAAAGTGTAATCTTATTTAATACCGTTTTTTATGATAGTCAGCTCGAGTGTTTTGTTAATTACATCTATCATAACAATAAAAAAGCTATCATATTGATAGCTTATTATTCTCACAATAATTGTCTGCTAAATGTTTAGCTTTCTAATACGACTTCTGACTGGTTAGGTATATCGATCGCTTTAGCTTTGCGCTGCCGTTGGAGTACATTCTCGTCCTGTTGAGGCTCTGCATAACCACCTTTCTCTACATGCTCCAACCAAACTTTCAAATGCGCTGTGGTTTGTTGTCGTTGTTCCAAAGAAAGACCGGACACCAACTGTTTTTGCTTATCAACGTGAGCATCAATCAGAGCGTTAGCGATGTCATATCCCGTTTGCGTAAGTTGAACCACAACACAACGTCTATCGCAGTTCGAATGGTATCTGGCAATCAGCTTTTTACTCTCTAAACGGTCCAGTCGATGGGTCATTGCGCCTGATGTCAGCATTAAAGACTGCGTAAGTTCACTGGGAGTTAAACGATAAGGTGCAGAAGAGCGCAGTAGTGAAGCCAGCACATCAAACTCTCCGGTTTTTAAACTGTATTGACGGCATAAACTCGCGAGTTCTTGTTCCACACATTTACTCACTCGCATTAATCGCCCAATAAGAACCATTGGCTCTGTATCTAGCTCCGGTCGCTCGTGTTTCCACAATTCAGCAATACAATCCATCAGGTCCATATTAATCCCCTTCCAACCAACAATAAGGGCACCAAGAAAGTGATTCGAGGTGCCCTTGCTTTTATATACTAATAATCACGTTCATCGAGCTCATCGACATGCGTCTTAAATCGCCCAACCGCCCGCGTAGAACACCACCAATACGATAGTAATCAACACAGTACCAACGTTAAGTTTTTTCCATTCGCCTGATACTACACGGCCACATACTAGTGTTAGGAAACCAAGCATGATACCCGTCACGATGTTACCAGTTAGTACGATGAATACCGCACAAACAAGACCTGATAACGCATCAACAGAGTCATCGAGATTAAGCTTGCTGACGTTACTCATCATCAATAAACCTACATACATCAGCGCAGGTGCAGTAGCGTAAGAAGGAACAAGGTAGCTCAATGGGGCAAGGAACAGTAGCAATAGGAACAAACCACCTACCACAACGGCTGTCAGACCCGTTTTACCACCCGCTGCAGTACCTGCTGCAGATTCGATATAAACCGCAGCTGGCGCACCACCAACAAAACCAGAGAAAATACTACTGACTGAGTCAGACGTCAGTGCTTTACCACCATTGATTATGTTGCCATCTTTATCGAGTAGATTAGCTTGTCCCGCTACCGCACGAATCGTACCAGTCGCATCAAAAATCGCTGTCATAACCAAGGCTAATACACTTGGTAGAACAAGTGGACTTAATGCACCCATAATGTCCATTGAACCAAGTAGTGAGCTTTCACCTGAACCAAACGATGGCATGGCGAATACACCTTGGAATTTAACACTTGGGTCAAACATCAGACCTAACACAGAAATCGCAACAATAACCAGTAAAATGCCGCCAGGAACACGACGCTTCTCTAAGCCGAAAATCGCGGCTAAGCCAAGTACTGACATGATTACTGGGAACGATGTAAACTCACCCAAGCTAACAGGTAGACCTTCCACTGGGTTTTTCACCACAAGTCCAACACCATTCGCTGCGATAAGTAGCAAGAACAAACCGATACCAATACCCGTACCGTGTGCAATACCAAAAGGTAGGTTTGTTAGGATCCACTGCCTTACCCCTGTAACGGTAATCGCAGTAAAGACCACACCCATTAAAAAGACCGCTCCCAGCGCAACAGGTATAGATATTCCTTGCCCGAGCACCAAGCTGAAAGCGGTAAAGGCGGTTAGGGATATCGCACAACCAATAGCCATCGGCAAGTTAGCCCAAAAGCCCATGAGCAGTGAACCAAATGCCGCAACCAAACAGGTGGCGATAAAGACGGAGCCTTGGTCGAACCCAGCAACACCAAGCATGCTTGGTACTACGATCACTGAGTAAACCATGGCTAAGAAAGTAGTAAGCCCAGCAATTAACTCTTGCCTAAAATTACTACCACGTTGTGAGATTAAGAAGTAATTGTCGACCCAACTATTGTTGGTTGACGTGGGTTTATCTTCAGCAATCTCCATCGTACTTTGCTGATTTGAGATATTTTCGGACATGTTATATTCCTTTTCATTAAGTCTTGGTCATCCCTTGTATTGAGACCAATGCATCTGCTGTATTTGCTATATTTGCCATAAAATCAGCTGCGCTCATAAACCAAACACCCGTCAACGTAGGTACGATAAATACTTCTATCGTCGCCGAGGGTCATGAGCACAAACAGTTTTTCAATAAGTTCAGAAGAGTTGTCGTATCGAAGTTGCTGGAGCGGTGTCGCACAAGGATCAATCACAACAAAGTCAGCTTCTTTGCCAACCTCAAAGTTGCCCAATAGGTGGTCTAGTGAGAGTGCTTTCGCTCCACCTAATGTCGCCAAATATAATGCCTCAAACGCCGAGAGCTTCTGCTGCTGCAATTGAGCAACTTTGTATGCCTCGTTTAACGTTTGCATCATATTAAAAGTGGTTCCTGCGCCGATATCCGTCCCGATACCTACTTTCACGTTTCGTTTCCACGCCTCCTGCATTTTGAACAGGCCGCTGCCTAAATACAGGTTGGAAGTTGGACAAAACGCGATAGCTGAATCCGTTTCTTGTATGCAGTCCCACTCTTGATCCTCTAGATGAACACAATGTGCGAATACACTCTTTGATCCAGTCAGGCCATAATGGTGATAAACATCTAAATAACCGTCTTGTTCAGGGAAAAGTTCTTTAACCCAAGCAATTTCGTTCGTGTTTTCTGACAAATGCGTATGAATATACGTATCTGGGTATTCCTCTCTTAACTTATGCGCCATTTCCAATTGTTCCGGTGTGGAAGTGGGTGCAAATCTTGGGGTAATCGCGTAAAGCAGACGGTCCTTTTTATGCCATTTCTCAATCAGTGTTTTTGTTTGGTTGTAGCTTGTCTCCGGTGTGTCTAGTAAGTAATCTGGCGCGTTGCGGTCCATCATGACCTTACCCGCGACGATTCTCATATTGAGTTTGTTTGCTTCAGAGAACAATGCATCTACGGACTCTGGATGAACCGTTCCGAATACCATGCCTGTCGTCGTGCCATTTCGAAGCAACTGCTTAATAAAGAACTTAGACATCTCCTTGGAGTAGTCTCTGTCTTTATAGCGCGCTTCTGTTGGGAACGTATAGTTGTTCAGCCATTCAAGTAGCTGCTCACCATACGCGCCAACCATTTCTGCTTGTGGGTAATGAATATGGGTATCAATAAATCCTGGCATGACAATTTTGCCTGGATAAAAACGAATACGTACTGAGTCTGGGACTTTATCTTTGCCTTCTTCCCACTCGCCGACCCACTCGATACGACCTTGGTCAACAAGAAGAAGTCCATCTTCAATAAAACGTACGTGCTGTTCGATATCTTCAGGCTTATCAACTACTTTTGTGATATCAAGTATTGAAGCCCTAATAGCCTTAATTGATTGGGTATATTGCATAATTACCTCGACCTTAACGCCCCTATTCACTACTTTGCTCACTAACAGAGGCATTGCTTCCCGTTATTTGGAATAAATGTGCGGCAGCGTTTTTTGGTCTCCGCTGCCGCACTGTTTGTTATAATTTATTGAGACCTTTGAGGATTTTCTCTGGTGTAAAGTGCCACTCACGTAGCCATACGCCACAAGCGTCATGAATTGCTGTTGCAATGGCAGGCGCTGCACCGTTTACACCAATTTCAGAGATAGATTTCGCACCGTATGGTCCAACAGGATCATCACTTGGCACCAACACCGCTTTGAAATCTTTTGGAATGTCACCAATCTTCGGCGCACCATAGCTCTTAAGATCGGTGTTGATTGGCACACCGTTGTCGTCGTAAATAAGCTCTTCAAACAAGCTGTGACCGATAGCGCGCATACTCGCACCGTAGATTTGACCAAGTGCCAAATCAGGGTTCACTGGAGTACCGCAATCGAGCAATGCATGGAACTTATCAAGTCGGATTTCACCGGTTCTAGTATTGACTGCAACTTCTGCAAAGTTTGCCCCGTAAGGGAAAGCGAACTCAGCAGTAGTGAAGCATCCTGAAGCCAACAGTTGTCCCCAGCCCGTTCCGCTTTCTGCTTTATGAGCGATGTCGAAGAAAGTTACCTCGCCAGCAGGCCCTTTTACCAAGCCAGGTGCGACGATTTGTACATTTTCAACCGACTCTTCAAGCATTTCCGCACCGTACTTCAAGATTTTCTCGCGCATCGCTTCTGCAGCGCGTTTTGCTGCATTACCTGAGAAGCAAGTGCCAGAAGAGGCATACGCGCCTTTATCGAAAGGTGCATGGTCAGTGTCACCAGAATGAATCGTAATATCTTCCAGTGGACACTTAAGAACTTCAGCAGTTAACTTGGCGATCACTGTATCAAGACCTGTACCGATGTCTGCACCACCTGAATGAACGATGAAAGTACCATCAGAAGCCATCTTGATGCTGCAGTTCGCTTGGTCGATATCAGGAATCCCTGATTTCTGTTGAATAATCGCTACACCGCGACCCACTTTCCAATCACCTTGATGATCTTTTGGTGAATCCCATTCGATAAGCTTGCGACCTTCACGAAGAATCGCTTCTAACGCACAACTGTGTACCTTAGGAGTGGTGGTAGGCATTTTACCTTCGCCGATAGCACCAAGAATCTTAAGTTCTTGGCCTTCAACGACTCGGTTTTTCTCAATCATATCGAGATGGTCAATACCTAACTCTTCCGCAAGTTCCGCCATCGCCATCGTCAATGCATAGTTACCTTTCGGCGCACCATAACCTTGATAAGCACCTGTCGGACAGATATTTGAATAGTACGTAGTCACTCGGAAATCGACATTGTCACAAGGGTAAAGCGGTAGTGACAAGGCAGGACCATTTGATGGTACCGTTAATGCGTGGTTACCATAAGGGCCAGTGTTCGCGAGGAATTCCATATCAATAGCGGTAAGCTTACCGTCTTTGGTCGCCCCAAGTTTCACGGTCACTTTCGCTACGTGACGAGTGGAGTTACAAATAAACTCTTCTTCGCGAGTATGGTGGAAATATACTGGACGACCCGTGGTATAGGTTGCCCAAGCACAAACGTCTTCAAGAAGGATGTCTTGTTTTGAACCGTAGCCACCACCAACACGCTCTTTGACGATGTGAACTTTGTTCTGTTTTACATTAAGGATCTTGGCGACTTGGCGACGTACGTGCCAAGGCACTTGTGTAGAGTCGTGCATGATGACGCGATCGCCATCCATGTAGCTGTAACAGATATGCGTTTCGACTGGTAGTTGCTGTACCTGCTTCGACTCATAAGTACGCTCTAAAATAACATCCGCTTCCGCAAAACCTTTGTCTAGATCACCAATGTGTCCACGAACGCCTGCTGCGATGTTCTTTCTTGGCTCACAGCCAATCGGGAAATTCACAATCAGCTTACCTTCGCGAGGATCGGCGTTGGCGTTTTGTTGCTCTAGATCGTCTGGTGCCCCTACTCCATATTCAATAGGCTCATTATGGACGATTGGTGCATCTGGAGCGCGCGCTTCGTCGATACTCATGACAGGCTTGAGTACTTCATACTCAACATCGATCAGTTTCAGCGCTTCGTTCGCAATGTCTACCGACTCGGCAACAACAGCAGCAACGCGGTCACCAACGTGACGCATTTTTTGACCGAACATACGTCTATCAAGCGGTGAAGGCTCTGGTGCACTTTGACCACCCGGTGTATAAGGAATATCAGGGCAGTTAAGGTGAGTGATGACACTCACTACACCCGGTAAGGCTTCTGCTTTAGATACATCTAGATGCGTGATCCAAGCATGAGCATGTGGACTGCGCAGCATTTTGATGACACAAGCATTTGCAGGAATTCTATCTTCTACATAACAAGGCTTAGCCTGAACCATTTTCGCAGAGTCGAGTTTTGGACAGTTCTTACCAACTACATCCAAGTCATCTCTAAATTCTGGGGCAAACATTTCGGTGTATTGAGGATCAGCTTGGCATTTCACTGCCAATTCAACAACTTCATAGAATTGCTGATAACCAGCATCACGGCTAAACAAACCAGATAGAGCATCGTCTATTTCTTCGCGTGTAGGTTGTTGAATACGCTCTAGTAAATCAGTCAACAGCAATGCCAATGCTGGGTCGTTATATCCCGATTGAACAACACCAACATCGATCATCGCTTGTTGAACTAAACTGAGTTGATTCCAAGAAGACAGTGCTTCGGCCGTTTTGACTTCACCACCTTCCAATTGAGCTGCAATAAGCAGTGATGCGTTGACAAGTTTACCGTTGAACAACACAACATCTGAGCCCGCGAAACCCCAACCATCATCACTATTTCGGACCGAATGCAGTCCCATAGAATGCAATAGTGTTTGAACGTTGGTTTCTGGTGCGCAATGAGCCGTTTCAGGTCGGCCATTAAGATTAAATTGAATAGACATTACGCTACCCCCTTCGCCATTTCACGGCATTCAATTAGTAGGTCAGAGATCACGATGGCACTTAGGTAAGTTTTGTACTCAGCGCTACCACAAATATCCTCCACGGCGTGAATTGAATTCTTAATGGCTTGCTCTAATTCATCACCACTAAATGTCAGACCTTCAACATCGCGCAGTCTTATTGGCTTAGCGATTTCGTCAAAACGAGTCGCGACCCCTTCCATAGCAACAATCTGTTTGCCTTGCTTATCTACAGACACCGACGCATTGATTACGCGTAGGCCATCAGCGCTTCTTGCTACTCGTTTGCTTAGTGCAGCAAGCGTGATGTCAGGAATGACGATCTCTTTAATAAGCTCATCACTTGGTTGCTGAATGTAAGCTTCCAATTCAACCTGCTTGTCATCCGCGAAGCGAACTAAAGCATTGAGAGCCATCAGGACAGGAACTAGCGGAGCTTCACACTGATTCGCAGCTATTTCACCACCAATCGTTGATTGATTTCTTAGATGTCTTGAATAGATGAAGCCCGCAGCTTGTTTAATGTTGCTTGGGACTAACTCACTATCGACAAGATCTTGAATTCGGCTCATAGCGCCCAAAGTGAGGGTGTTACCATCTAGTTTGATATAGTCCAAACCCAGTTTGTCGATTGCGACAAAAACACCTGCATCACTGCGAGTCGGTGCTGCGTTTAACTTAGATCCTCCGGCAAACCACACCGCTTGACTTCCATGGTTAGCTTTAAGCTCCAACGCTGCACTCACTGTGTCCGGCGTGAGGTATTTAATATTCATATTCTTCGCCTTTTAGCATTGATTAGATTGAATTACAGAAAAACTGTTACTAGGTAAAAGGCAACATTTGAGCCAATGCTTACTTTGTTATTTAGTATTCGTGAGCTCGGTCTAATATTGAAAGAATTTGCGATATAGATCGTGATTTTCAATATCAAATTAAACTGTACAGACCAGCCAAGTGTTATTTATTGTCATTGATTTTAACCATCAATTAACAAATTAATTATTCATTATCAGGTGATAGATGAATATCAAATTGATACTTTCGATACTATTTTATCAAGTTGATAGTTAATACTTTGATTGCGTTAACTTAAGCAGTTTTTGGTAGGCTTCGGGAGTATCTACATCTAAATGAATAGTTGGGTCGCAAAGTCTAAGGTATGCCATCTCTCCTAGCTTGAGAATCGACTTCATCGAATCAAAGTTTCCTTGGTCTCGTTGAGCCTTAAAGCTTGCCGTATGTATCAACACAGGGTGGCCTGTTGCGTGTGGTTCACCCGGGAACAACGTGCCAGTAACCTTATGTTCCCAAAGAGTTTTATAAATTTCTTTTTCGATACAAGGCATATCACCATGGCTGATATAGAAGAACTCTGTGTCGACCTCATTAATGCCTAATTGAAGTGAAGAATACATGCCTGAGCGGTAATGTTGGTTTCGTACAATGGTGACCTTTGTGTTGTCTTGAAACTGCTCAATCAACTCGTCTTCTCTATACCCAACCACTAAGATCACACGAGTACAGAATGACAACGCATTTGTGATACTTTGCTCTAAGATCGTATTGTCTTTATAAGGTAGAGTTAATTTCCAGCATCCCATTCGAGATGATAATCCGGCAGCTGGAATGACACAGTCAATGTTATTTTTATTTTTTATCATACGAAATTCGAATTGAGTTTTTTGTATTTTAATCTATTGAATTGGGTAAATATGCCAATGTCGTCAAATAATTCTTTTTCCGAGTTTGCACATTCATTAATTTCAACAACCACCAGTGCCCGTGAACCAATAACTATTTCCTTAGTGGGTGGCGGAGGAAAGACACAACTCTTGTATCGGCTTGCTAATGAATACCAGCAACTTGGCCACAAAGTATGTGTCACGACAACCACCAAGATGTACTTTCCTAATGCGCCAGAGCTAAATCAAGTCACGGACTTTGCCTCCCATTCACCATTACCATCAACGGGTATTGCTTTTGTTTATAGTGAACGTTTATCTCCAAGCGACAACGATGAAAAAGTGAAAGTTCGTGGCCTATCTAACGAACAGATTGAATCCCTAAAACGTCAGCAACTTTACTCTGTTTTTATCGTCGAAGCAGATGGTTCACACCGACTTCCTCTTAAGGCACCTGCTAGGCACGAGCCTTGCATTCCTAACCATAGTGATGTGGTAATTGGTGTCACTGGTGCAGATCCGATACTTAACCCGGCTAATCCTGAAGCCATTCATCGTTGGAATGAATTCAGTATGTTAACGAAATGCAACGAAGGGTCAGTCGTCGGGAAAAATCAAATTCAAGCATTGGTGAATAGCGACCAAGGTCTGTTTAAAGGATGCAGTGAGCAACAACAAAAAATATGGGTCATCAATAGGTTCGATTTAGCCAGCGATAAAGTACAACTGACTGAATTGGCCAAGCAGATATTTGATGAAGAACCCCAGCTCGCTCAACTTGCAATAACACAAATGACGGCAGATAACCCAATCCACCACATTTTCAATCGGACTCTATAGCATTTACACAGAGGTAGTTTGGATGAACATTTTCGCCAAGGCAGCACAGTTAGAGCAAACCAATACACCATTTGCGTTTGCCAATATCATTGAAACAAAAGGCTCTTCTCCTCGTCATACTGGAACCATGCTCGTAGAACAAAGCGGACAAATACATGGCACGATTGGTGGTGGCATGATCGAGCGCTACGTGATCGAGCAAGCTATTGAAGCAATAAAAGAAAACAAACCTCGAGTCGTTACTGGACGAATGACGCGTACCGGCCCTGAAGCCATGGGAATGGATTGTGGCGGTGCAATGACGCTTTCAATTGATGTCTATGGCTCTCGCCCTCGCCTTTACTTAATTGGGGCTGGTCATGTAAACAGAGCCGTTGCCCAAGCCGCCGCTCCATTAGGATTCGATATTACTGTTGTCGATGCTTATGAGGGCAGCTTAGCGGAGGAGCATTTCCCCAAAGGCACTCATCGAGTACTAGGCGACACTATGCTCAGTGCCATTGACTCTCTTGATATCACACCAGATAGCTACGTGATTATCGCCACCAACCACCAAGATCAAGACGCTATCAACGCAATCGCCCAGAAAAAGACCACGTATACGGGTTTAATGGCCAGCCGCAGAAAAGTACAAACACTATTCCAAGGCTTACGCGAATTAGGCACCAGCCAAGAAGAAATTGATCATATCCACTCTCCTATCGGCTTTGATATTGGCGCTGAAACGCCTGAAGAAATCGCCATCAGTATTTTGGCTGAAGTACTTAATGCGAAAAATGGCGCTTCAGGGGCCAAATTGAAAGAAAGCGTTGGTAGCTTTAATCAAAAACTGGTGCTAGTACGCGGTGCGGGTGATATCGCAACTGGAGTCGCTGCGAGATTGCACAATTCAGGCTTTAAAGTAGTCATGAGTGATATTGAAAAGCCAACAATGATTCGCTGCACGGTTTCATTCGGCCAATGCCTTTACGGCAAACCTGTCACGGTAGAAGGCATTACGGCAGAAAAAGTTCAGTCTTTTGATAAAGCCTGCCGATTGTTAGAGAAAGGCAAGATTCCTGTGTTTGTAGACGAAACAGGAAAACTCGCCGAGGCCATCAAGCCTGATTTTGTCGTTGATGCCATCCTTGCGAAAAAGAACCTTGGCACACACAAAGGAATGGCACCAGTCACCATTGCTTTAGGCCCTGGCTTTACCGCTGGTGAAGACTGTCACGCAGCGATAGAAACCAATCGTGGACATCAACTCGGTCGAGTAATTTTCGACGGTCCATGTCAGCCTAATTCAGGTATACCAGGTAGCATTCTAGGTTATACAGAGCAACGGGTGATTAGAGCGCCTGGCGTAGGTACCTTTACTGCGGAAGTAAAACTTGGCGATTTGGTTGAAGAAGGACAACCTATCGCGAAAGTCGATGACATGGTCGTCTACGCGCCATTGAGCGGTAAAGTGAGAGGCTTACTCAACAACGGATTGAGTGTTCATCAAGGCTTTAAGGTGGGCGATGTTGATCCGCGTGGTGAAAGCGTTGATCACTGCACGATTTCTGATAAAGCTCGTGCGGTTGCAGGCGGTGTTCTTGAGGCAATGTTGTGTTTAAGTGGTCGGTAGTGGGTATTAATAACCCATCACCCACATAACGACTCCTTAATGGCTTACGTCCGTCATCCTCATGAAAATGAGGACCTTCTACAACGCGTAGAAAACCAAACGTGGTGAGCACGTTAAGTAAATTGAGTTTACGATGCGCTAGCGGAGATTTCCTTTTTCAAGGAAATGACGAAGGTTTTTGATATCACTACATTTCAACAAACAACGCCTGATGGTCTCATCAGGCGTTTTCTTTTATTAGAACTTACAGAGCTAACTCACCTACTTTCCGTAGAAGTTACGGTACATCATGTAAGTATGGGCTGCTGACCAACTGAAGTTGCTGGCACCTTGAACCGCACCTGTTTCTGGGTTGTAGTTTTCACGAATTGCGCCGTCGCTACCAAAGCCTTCACCGTTTTGGAACAGGTCTTCAGCGATACGTACCGCATCATTATGGCGTCCATACTTCTCAAGAGCTTGAAGGCCGAAATAGAATTGATCCAACCATACTCGCCCACGCCAATAGATATCAGCTCCGTAAGCTGGGTTATCACGACTTGCCGTCCCTAATGACACCCCTTCACCTTGATATTCTGTAGAACTATCAAACTTACTCGCATCAAGCATGACATCCATGACCTTGTCCGCGTTCGCTTGAGTCGCCGCACCGTTAAACAATGGCGACCAACCGTCTGGAGCCTGACCGCGCTCAGTTAGTACGACACCCGCACAGTAAACATTTTTGCCTTGATAAGGCGTATCCACTCGCTTCAAATCAGCCCCAGGTACTGGATTTCCTGATGAATCTAAGAAACTCTTACCATCTTTGTCAACAAGTCGAATGTCGTAGTAGAACGAGGTAGCAGAATCAAACATACAAGTGTTGATGTAATCTTTAATAAACTCTGCATGCTCCACAAACTCTTGTCCACGGCCTTTCCCTTCAACGCCGTCAGAGACTAAGCCAGCCATTTCAGATAAATACTTATTGTCACTGTACATGTAAGACGCTTGGTCTACCGACTCTTGCAACATAGAGAAGCCAACTAGATTGGTGTTGCTATCGTGGTTCTCACCAAAACGTACCTGCCAGTCTTTACGTGCATCACGCAATTTCGCCATGTTTTCATCAGAAACATCACTGTAGGCCCAGTTTTCTGACGAACCAGTAATCGTGTTGTCGAAGTTATAGTGCTGCTGAGCATAACGACCTAACTGATCGTATTCCGTTGCTGCAGATACTGTTGTGATCCAATCACGAGAGTTGGTTTTCGCTAAATCATAGATAAAGCCAAAACGAGCGGCATCATCCATACCCGATTCCCATGACGTCGCTGTTTGTGAACCATTGCTGTAACCAGTAATAGCCAGCTCTTCGTAGTTATCCAGAACCAAGTTATACGAGTCCACACCGATAACTTGATACTGCTTCGACGTGCCATTGCTATCAATCTCTTTCACCTTATCAGCACCTACCAGAGCTTTTAGATCGTCACCTAACTCTGTCCACACTTTAATGTACATATGCCCATCATCAGTGTTGTGCGAAGGATCAACGGCTGCACCGTACTCTGGGACGCCGTTCGAGTTGTGGTCGCGATTTGATAACCACCAATCATGATACGCCACCAACTTTGGATACATTTCATCAATCCACGCTTGAGCATCATTAGCACGGCCAAATTCGTTGATAAGAGAATGGTAGATTTCCATTACAGCCCAAGCCGCTAACGAAGGCTTTGTATTACGCTCATTCCAGTTCATTGACGCATCGTTTTGTGCCGCAGAAGGAATGTCATATTTGTCGTCGTAATAACCAGAATCAATTCGATCTTGTGGTAGCGAGTAGTTAACAACATCCAACAAATAGCCTGCGTCTTGCGGTCTGATTGGGTCGTCATTTTTGACTTGAAACTGGAACACAGTACGGATATTTTCCATCGCCACATCTGGATTAAAATGAGCCATCGCATACGCGTGTTTCCATGTATCCCAAGGCCAGGTATTGTTACCTGAGAACCAGATAGCCGTTACCGATGGCGTAACAGTACCGTGTTGAACAATACCCGCCGGTGAGCGCCAGTTTCCGTTAAGGGTCATCATGGCTTTCACTGCAACATTACTTTCGGCTTTAGTCGCAGAGTCGTTAGCTAATCCATGCTTTAAATAGTCATTCCAGCGAGCCTTAGCGGTGCTCATTGCTGTTGCGCCTTGCTGCAACAACGTGCTCACCGCACTTGCTTCGCTAATAGCTTCTGTTGGGTTGTGTACATAAGAGTACGCGTTATAGAAAGTAGTATTGCCATTCGCGTTAATAGTGACCGAACCTTCAGAACGATAGTTATAGTCGGTCACTGCAGTAGTTGCATTACCGATAGAGCGAGTCACAAAAAACTCAGCTCCCTCTTCACTCTTTAAGCCCGACCAAGACGCTGCTTTTTTAAACGTCAGCTCAACACCACCGTTTTCGCCAGTAAGCGCCTTATAAACCGTATTAGCGGCGACATCATCCCCTACCGTACTAAAGTCTCTTAGGAAACCACCCGTCCAAACAAGTTTAAGATTACGCACTTGATCTGACTTGTTGCTGATTTTGGTTTCAATAATAGATGAACGATTAGTACCAAAACGTGTCGTCATTTCTACCTTAAATTCATTATTTTCGATAACTTGATGTAACGCGTCTGGTGTAGAAAAAGCCTTAACTTCCGCAGATAACAAATTTATTTCTTGATTGTTATCTGCGTCAATTAGAGTAAGTTTGTCAAAGTTTTCATTAGCGATATAACTAGAGTACTCCTGGTCAACAATCATAATACCACCAGCAGAACCTATCGCAGAATCATCGCTTGGTAATAAATGACCATGCCACGCGCCTAAGTCTGTAAATGCGTTATAACTTAAGTTACTTTGCGCATCACGGTCTTTCATTCGATCCGGATTACCTACTCTATCTAATACGTTAACAAAATTGCTTACGTCTGTTGAAGGTAGTGTTTCTGTCGAATCTGAACTCGAACTGTTGCAACCAGAGAGGGAAATAACCGAACCTACAAAAATAGCCAAGATAGTCTTTTTCATCTTTCAATCCATTTATTGTGATATTTATCACTATTATTAATTGAGATTTGCAGAACAAATCTCTACGCAGGGGATGTGGGATGAATAGTACGTACTAGCGTTATTCACTCAATAAATGTCGAAGGAAAATTTGTGGTTATGGGGAAAGATTACTTTCGTTGCACTACATTACTTGACAATTTAAATAGTATTATTCGCCAAATGAATATAAAGCAAACCAATATTTATATAAATACCGAAATAATGTTAAGTTATTTACGAATAATATGATAGTTTATATTTTAAGGCTAACAAATATACTAAACAAACGCCATTTACTAATAACAGAATGGTAAATGACGCTCGTTAAATTTGGAATAAATATCATATTCCTTTTCACAGCTTCGATTGAGGCTTTCAATCTATTACGCTTGTTTTTACCAAGTTCTGTCGAGGTCATCTGAATACAAAGAGATTGCTCGTTTATATTCCTTTATAGCTTCGCTATTGGTTGTCGATAATAAGAGATTCAATAACAACTGCACGGCCTCTTTGTGCCGTCCTAAGTTGTACAAGCACATTGCATAAAATGGCTGGACTTCTTCTGCTTTTGGGTATTCAGACATGGTCTGTTCAAAGTAATGCAACGCCTCAACATATTCTCCTAAGCTTCTGTAGGTACAAGCTAAGCCAAACAATGTGTCAAAACGCTCTTGATTCGCTAACTTACCAAGTAATGCCGATTTATAATGTGGAATCGCGGATTTTTCTTTGCCTTCATTATCGTATGACCATGCAATCTGCAAATGTGCAGAAGCAGCGTACAGTGGATCAACAAGTAAAGTTTCGAGGAGTTGACGAGAGTCTTGATGCTTTCCGGCTTTGCGAAGCGCTATGGCTTCTGAAATGAGGGTGTTCATAGGGGAATAACGAGTCCTTATCTTTTATGTACTTCAGCCTTACCGCATCGGTCGCATCGATACAGTTGCTCATCATCAGGATAGTCGACTATTTCGATTTCGCGACTCGAAAACAGACTGATAAGTAACCCAAACAACGTGTTACGTGTCGAATCACTGGCAGCTTTTCGCTGAAGTTTTAACTCTGAGTTGGGGCTATAGATCAACAAATGTGGCGTTAGTTGATTACAATGGCGGCAGAGAAATGGGCGCGTCTGATAGTCGCTATAGAGCTCCATGACCTAACCTTCCTTGAGATCTCATTAGAACATTTCAATTTAACGTAATGTAGATAAGATAAATTAACATATCTTAATCTGAGTGATCGTAAGGAACTGTCAAAGTAGACAAGGAATAATGCAGAAAGTGATGTGGAGTGGAAAGTGGAAAGTGGAAAGTGGAAAGTGGAAAGTGGAATTTCAACACATAAAGACATCGGGCGATACCTCTATGTGCTGAACAAGCAACCGTGGTTAACGAATTAAACGTAGTACGCTTCCACAGTGCCTTTTAATTTGATTAGTATAGGTTGACCGCGACGATCCAGTGCCTTTGGTGAAGGGATTTTTACCCAACCTTCGCTGATGCAGTATTCTTCAACATCGGTACGCTCTTTACCGTTTAGGCGAATACCAATCTGGTGCTCAAAACACTCAGCTACGTGGTGTGGGCTGCGTGGGTTACCTGAAAGATGATCTGGTAAAGCTGGCTTTGCGTTGTTGTCGCTCATGATTATGACCTAGTGTATTTAAGAAGTGGCTTATTGTAGTCAATACCGTACCAGCGCTCAAGAAAAGTCATGGCATAGCGAATCTCGACTGCTCTAATAATGCACAAACCAGCAACACCAATCTATGGCTCTTCGAACTATACAACTTAATGGAAGGAAAAGCGTCCCCACTCTGGTGCACAACCAAGCACATATTTTTACATTTCAATTACAACATCGATCTACATCACAGAGATTCTGCTACAAAAAAGGATAAACTTGGGGTCCCCCGAAGCTACACACAAAATAATGAACCATGGATACTACTAAAACTCTTATTTACGATACTTTAATTCGTCTTGCTGATCATGCCCCGGAACAACATGCACAAATCCGTCAAGATTTGTATGAGCAACTAGAACTGCCCTTTAGCAAGCAGGTTGCTCTCTATACCAACGTACTTGCTCCAGCCAGCCTAGGACGACTTGACGACAAAGAACGTCTCGACAATGCCGTTAATCTTGCCGATTCAATCTTAAACTCATAAAAAATAAGCGTTGATTCTCAAAATGTTAGAATCAACGCTCTGTTTGTAGTCATACTCCATCACCCTCTTTTTATTGTTCACAGCTTCAACACTCTTGGAAATTTAACGCTGGCCATCTCATGGTAAATATCATCTAAATAGGTGACTAAATCCTCTTCCTTTAAGTCAGAAGGTATCACGACATCATAGATCTTTGCCCTAATACCCACTTGTGATTCTCGATACAAAACCCAAGTATCGTGCTCTCGTGTCACTGACATGATTTGACCAAACACATTAAACTTTAATCGCGTCATCGAATCACCCTGTTATTCCCCGGTTAATTTACACGTGGCCAAAACACTGCCTTGTAACCAAACCCCACTTGTGGTCTTGATACTTATCTTCCACATAGTTTTGTGAGGTGTACTCACCAACGACATCACGCCAGAAACTCACTGCGTGATCAGCTCCGGCGACTTGTTTGATTTCCCACGTACCTTGGAGTTGCATAAATAATTGAGTAATAAACTGCTTACCGACTTTATTCTTACGAAAACAAGGAAGTACATAGAAATCACAGATTTCATAACATTTTGGTGTTTTTTCTTCAATCGCAGCTAATGCCGCGAGTACTCCATCCAAATAAAGTAAATAGCCTGATACCTTGCCCTCGATTTTTGGATAGATTTCGAACAGTCCACTAGCATCTGGTTTGTCATCAATGATTCTTGAAAATTCGGCCGCATAACCCTGATATAAATTTGCGTATATCTGCATATTTGAGCTATCAACTTTTACAATCTTCATAGCGTGCTCTCAACAATAGCCAATCACATTTTGATCGCCTTTATGGCTTAAGCTCGATATCCAAACCTCGCTAAGTAGTGCCAGATTTTCTTAATATCTTGCTCGTCAAAGTGCTGCTCCGTTACCGCCAAACCAAGTAACTTTGCATCGATCATTCCATCTCGCGCTAGTTCTCTCGCTAATTCGATAAACTGCACACCTCGATAATCGGGGTATTGATTCATTGTTTCAATAGACAGTTGATAGCCGTTATGCCACTGGATGGGAATACCCAATTCAAGCGCATATTGTTCAATCATAGTGGCTTGGAAAACAGGATCTAAGACTAAACACTCTACGTCATCTTTTAAAGATACTGTCCCGTGAATGTGTGCTTCAATGTAGTCATCAAGTAAGTCTGCAGAAGAAGACGTTGTTATATTGATCAGGTTATTTAGTGTTTCTGAAACAGCAAAATCTTCTGGTTCAAAAAAACTGTCTGGGTAACAATACGTCGCTCGTTCGAGCACATGCGGTTTTAACTCAAAAAACGCCGACCCAAACCTAGGTGACGCTCCGTTCGCATAGTTTCGGAAGTTAACCGCGCCGTACTTCGGCCTTAAATTCATAGGTGCACGGTCATAAGCACCATCAAATACCCGTTGTTCCCATAACCAACGGTCGCCACCTTCAAAAGCCGTCAAGCCACCGTTACTCGTATTGGTTTCAAACTGGGATTTCAGCTCACCATCTTTGGCGATGGCGAGCAAAAGAGGCAGCCCTTCAGGCGTGTATCTATCAGGATGAAAGTTGATCGTAACGCGGCTAGTATTCGAGGATGGCTTACCCTTCGATTTAGCTCGTATATTATCTAGTGCTGTACTTATGATGTCTTTATCCATGAACTTCCATCCGCTCATGCAACTCCAACGTTTCCAACTCATGTTTGAGATTGGCGAGAGTATGTTGACTATACACCTTAATGCCTTCCCTAATTAACATGGCGGTAGTCACTCCTTGCCCGGGAATTTTTACGCCTGTGAATGTGCCATCATAAATCTGTACGCTGCCACATGACGGACTACCCTCTGCTAGTATGGCGTAACGAATACCCTGTTCACGACACTTCTTAAGTGCAAGCTCTGCACCGTGCAAAAATTCAGCAGTCACCTCATGACCGTCATCCCCAACAACAGAAGCTTTGCGATCAATAACATCGGCACCTTGTCCTAAAACAATTTCTGCTGGCTGTCTCGGCGTAGGAAGACCTGCCGAGACTTCGGGACACATAACTATTAATTCGACATTCAGTTTGAGCCAGACTAAATCTTGCTCAGAAATAGATAACCCACTCGCATTGTAGCGAACCTTGTTCCCTAGCAAGCATGAACTAATCAGGACTTTTTCCAACGTTTTCTCCTTGATAGGCTGTAAAGCAAGGTGATAATCAATTGAATGACGTGTACTAAGCATAATCGATAATTGGAGTTAGATATTCAATCAGTAAATCAAGATCTTGTCGAACTTCTAACAATTGTGTGTTTAAGGGTTTCAAATTTTTTATAAGATAAAGAAAAGACGCTTTGAAAATCTAAAAGCAAAAAAAACGGAAGCCGCTCGGCTTCCGTTATATTGAGAAATAATCACACTTAGACGATTAATGTGAACATCAAGTAGGCGTTCAAAGCGAGCACTAAACTTACAATCACCATACCCGAATAAGAAACCCATGTGTTATTTCTGAACTCTCCCATTAAACGTTTACTGTTGGTAAAAATAAGCAGTGGGATAATGGCGAGCGCGATCCCAAAGCTCAAAACAACTTGGCTCATCACTAGGATATCAGTAGTGTTCATCCCCATGCCTATGACGACAAACGATGGCGCCATAGTAATAAAGCGACGTAACCACATCGGAATAGAAAAGCGAACAAACCCTTGCATCACGACTTGACCCGCCATAGTACCAACGACAGTAGAAGATAAACCCGAAGCAATTAGTGACACACCAAATAAAACCGACGCTGCTTTACCGACTAATGGTGTTAGTGTCATATAAGCCGTTTCAATTTCAGCAACGTGTTGGTTGCCAGAGTAATGAAAGACCGCTGCTGCCATCGCCACAATGGCGATATTGACGAATCCTGCAATAACCATCGCGATCAACACATCAAATCGAGTACTGCGAAGGCGAGTTTCAGTACTTTCCCCATAGCTGTTCTTAAACAAAGCAGAATGAAGGTAGATAACATGAGGCATCACCGTCGCCCCCAGAATCCCTGCGGCAAGGTAGATTTGACGAGAATCAGTAAAGCTAGGTGTAAGCAAGCCTGTCATCATCTCACCACCTGCTGGGTGAGCGAAGAAGAGTTCGGCAATATAAATAACCGCAACAAGCATGAGTAAAGACCCTATCACTACTTCTAAAGGCTTTTGTCCTTTTTGATGCAGCATTAGGATCATAACTGTCACAACGGCGGTTATCAGAGCCCCTTCCATTAAGCTTATGCCAAATACTAATTGGAAACCGACTGCGGCGCCGATAAACTCGGCTAGATCAGTGGCAATGGCAATGATCTCTGCTTGAATCCAGTAAAATCCAATCGCCCACTTATTCGGTAGATGATCACGTAAATGTTCGGCTAAGTTTTTACCTGTAACAATACCTAGCTTGGCAGACAAGTACTGAATCAACATCGCCATTAAGTTCGCCCAAAGCACTACCCAAAGTAGTTGGTAACCAAATGAAGATCCTGATTCAATATTTGTCGCGAAGTTACCTGGGTCGATGTAGCCAATCGCTGCAATAAACGCTGGGCCTAACATCAGTAACTTACGTTTTATTTTGGCAAATGATGATGCTTTTTGTGCCGCATTAGCATCTGCGTATATGGATGCGCCATTCATAAGTATCATTCCTCTTTCGTCTATGAGAGAAATGATACTCGCACGCAAATGATAATCAATCGCATCTTTGTGCATAAAAATGATAACTAAGTTTTCACCACTTAATTATCAACAATCAATACATATTACCTATCAAAAATCAGATGCAACTTTAACCATCACGATCAGTAAACGATTCTTGCAGCTATATCTCCCCAATCGAATCGTCCGTATTCTTTAAACCCAAGTTTTTGATAGAATTGTTGGGCTACCTTATTCTCATCACAGTAGCCTATGTGTATCGCTTTAGGTTTAAGCTCTTCAATTGCTTTGATAATTGCCTTCACCATCAACCATAGCAACTCTTGGTTGATAATCACTTCCTCAGTGAAAACACACTTCACTAATCAGTATTCTTTCAGTCCGAATCTACAGAAAACACCAACTCAATCTCTCGCCCTTCCACTAAGTTGCCAGTCTCAACAAAACCACAGCTTAGGTAAAAGCGCTTAGGCCCTTTTTCATCACGAACGACACTCGTAAACAAATCTATTGTTCCAAACTCTTGTCTCAACTCCTGATAAAGCAAAGCGATAGCTTGCCTACCGAAGCCTTGCTTTTGATAGTTTTTATCTAGCATAAATCGCCACAGCGAGAGCCTATTGGATTGAGAGTCTACGTTAACCAGAATAAAGCCAATGGGTTGTTCTTTGACATAGATAGCTCTATACCACGGAAACGTCATAAAATTCGCTTCCGCTAGAGAGATAGCATTGCTATCGATATGTGAAGTTTGATGAGGGGCGACTTCAAGCTGACAAATAGCATAGAAGTTGTCACGCGTGATGGTTCTCAGCTCTATGTTCATTGCTAAATATCCGACTGAATAGAAAACAATGAATATACTCGTTAATTTGGGTCGTTTTTTCAATAAGTTAATGACGAATTTTGAGCTTTAGCGCGGCACTAGTTGGGAGGGTTATTTATCTTTATAAACCAACAACTCCCCCTTCCCAACAGGAACCAATGACGTAGTTAAGTTACTCTGGCTCTTTACCCAGGCGACAAACGCTTCTAGCTCCGAAGCATGAGATATGGCATTGTCACACACAAGCAATCCACCAGATTTTAGGCGTGAGAACAGAGGCTCAGCAATAGACAAATAATCGCTTCTGTCTGCATCGAGAAAAATAAAGTCAACCTGTTCGGGTGTTTGCTTTAGAACCTCACAAAAATCGCCCGACCATTGGGTAATATTCTGCAAAACTTGAGCTTGTTCGAAGTTGTCACGGGCCTCTTCTATCTTGAGAGGGTTGACTTCAATGGTGTGCACCATTGCAGTGTTCGGGATTGATAAGGCTAACCAAATCGTTGAGTATCCATTTGAGGTGCCAATTTCTAAGATACGCTGTGCGTTCGTGGCTTTAACCAGCACAGAGAGAAACTCACCGGTATCTTTTGTGATGTTGAGATACTTTTTCGCTCGCTCTGACTGCAGACGATCGTTGTCATTGCCTAACCGCTCCAATCGTTCTAAAACCTGTTGCGTCTTAGTATTCATATTTCAGCTTCCTTGTATGTGGCGCTAATTAAACAAGACCAGCTCAGATCTGAACTCCAGATCTGAGCAAAAACGATTATCCATTAATCTCGTATGCCTTCGGGTTACTACCATACTGATTGGACTCTGGTTTGCTGTCCAACACCAAGAAGTACAGTAGTATTAAAAAACCGATTATTGGAATGATATACAGCAACATCCACCAGCCGGAGCGACCGGTATCGTGTAAACGACGTGCGGTGACAGCTAAGCTCGGTAACAAAATTAACAGCGTGAACACCCCGCTCAAAATCCCGACTTCTTCGGCAGAGTTGTACCAGCCAAGTGCATTATCTATCACTGACAAAATGATCGTTAATATCAAACTGTATAAAAAGAAATACCAATACTCTTTCCGCCTGGCGCGACCTTTAAAATCAACAGGCCGTTTTAATACACTTAGAAACCAATTCATAGACCACTTACCTTTTGTTTGTTATCTCATTAAAGAACAGACTTTACTTAAGCTTCTTTTCTATCTGTCCTATCTCACTTATCAGATCCACACCAATCACTTTCTTGGTCTCGATCTTACTCAGTTCGATAGTTTCAACAGCAGCTACTGATTTCAGCTGCGCCAAAATTTCACCACTGGGCGATATCACTTGGCTATTACCACAATATTCGCCAACGATATTCTGGGTTTTATCTGTACCGACTCGATTACATGTCGCTACATAACAGTGGTTTTCAATCGCTTTGGTGCGAGAGAGAAGTAAGCTCTGTTCGCCACCAAAGTTTGCTGGATGCAACAAAACATCGACATTGGCTATTGCGTATTCGCGAGTAATTTCCGGAAACCACAAGTCAAAACAAATCGCGACTCCGAAAACATAACCTTGGTATTCAAACGTCAGCAATGAATCACCGCGAGAGAAGTACTGCTTGTCGATATTGGTTTGGCTGATTTTTCTATAGCGGTGCTGTAGGCCAGTTCTATCTATAACGGCAACGCTATTGTAGAAACGCCCTTCATGATGCTCTGCAATGCCAGCAACGATGACTGATTGATAAGTCGCAGCCAGTTGCTGTAACGTTTCAATGGTGGGACTGTGTTGATACTCCTCACACAACTCATGGATATCCTGAGGCGAGTCGAAAATATAGCCAGTAGAAAACAATTCAGGCAGCAAAATGACATCCCCAACCTCTCGAGTTTCTGAGAGAAGTTGAGCGACTTGAAGTAGATTCTGATGTTTGTCTTTATAGACCACATCGGTTTGAACAATAGAGATCTTCATCACTGAATAGCCTTGTCCTTGTTAAACTTGATCTAACATACGATAGCTATTCAATGAATTGTATAGTGGTTTTGTCGGGTATTGTCAGAACTCGATCGGACGACACCAATCCTTAACTAATTTCGGTCATAATTTCAGTCTTTACAGAATTGGCGATAAAGCAGTTTTCATGCGACAAATGGTGCATTTTTTCAAGCTGTTCTCGGGTAGGTACACGCTCTCCAGAGAACACTACATCCGGGCGCAAAATGACTTTGGTGACTGCCATTCTTCCCGCTTCATTCTCTGCAAGTATTCCAACAGCTTTATCGATGTAGCTGTCGATAACATATTTTCGTTTTGCAGCAATCGATAAGAAAACCAGCATATGGCAGCTTGATAAAGCAGCAATATAGGCTTCCTCTGGATCAATGTTTTCTTCTATAGAGAGAGGCAATGGCACCACATGAGGTGAAGGTGATGCAGGGACCGTCAAACCGCCATCAAATTCCCATACATGACCACGGCTGTAGTTATTATCGCTAAATACTTCGTCTTGTTTTCGCTTCCAACTTACCTGTGCGTAATGCTCTGACATTTCATCCTCCTGATAGCAATGGCGATAATTAAACTAACCTTGAATGCATTCAACCCAATATCTCGCAATTGGGTTAGGAAACACCTCGCCCATGACGATATTTTCTAACTCACCGCCATTGGATTCAATAACGCGTCTTGAAGCGACGTTATCTTCATCTGCAGTCACCAAGGCTCGTTCTATGCCTAAGGCATTCGCTTTAGGTAAAACAAGTTTGAGCATATGCTTTCCATAGCCTGCCCCTCGATATGAAGGGGCAATGTCGTAACCAATATGACCACCTTCTGATGACAGAAATTCATTATTAATATGATGACGGACACGAATCGCACCTAGAATTCTCTGTTCAGAATCTAGCAACCAAAAATGACTGCAAGGCACATAGCCTTGGCGTAAATTGACGCCCTTTTCTTCATCGATTAAACGCTGAACATATTTCGGAAAATCACTGACGCCTTCGCGGTAATACTCCGCATTGTCCACATCGTGGATCTCAAAATCTTGATAGAAAACCGCAAAGGCTTGCATCCGTTCTAACGAAGGAGCAACGAGTTCCATGTTATTGATTCCTTTATCTTTGCAAGGTGCTAGTTCTTTATGCCAACAACCATAGCAGACATAATACCTTCGCTTCTAGACAGCTGAGTCGATTACTTCAAAAACTCCGTGACTTTTTGAAGATTGAATCTCAGTAACCGCTTATCAAAATCGCTGGCACTTTCGCTATCCACCACACCATTTTTGAATTCATAGCGAGAGCCAACTTTTTCGACGTATTTATTAAAGTCGACCGTTTGCTCGTACTCCGTGAATATCTGTTGCAGTTTCACATCGTTTATCACTACGTCGTTGATTGTCCATTTCCAATGATCACGCCCCATCACAAACAAGCCATCGATGTAGTGTTCTTCTGGCTTTTCGACAAATGGCAACCAATCAAAAGAGAACCAGTTATTCTCGTCTTCTTTTTGCAACCTAATGCTCACGCCAACTTCATCCGAAAACAGAAACGGTATCCAAAAACTATTGCGCTTAATCTTGAGCGTATACGCACTGCCATCCATTAAATCGAAACGCTTCAACAAACTAATGTAGAGTAAAAAGTTTTGGTTGTTACAAGTCTTAGACTCGTCGATATTCACCAAATGCGAATCAACGGCAATAGGAAAGCAAGGCGCAGAAAAATCTTCGGTTTTGAACCTCTTAAAGCGCTCGTTGAGTACTTCATTGATTCTATGATTCTCTCCCATCAAACTCGCTCCCGCGAATATAGTAAGAAACACAACAATCAATGAGAATGTCAGAAATAAAGGAATGGTTCGTTTAGATTTGCCCATCAAACACTGCCTACATTTTGCTGCATGATCTGTCACTTTCAACCTAAGCTGAGTGTTGGTGCCATTGACGCTTTCGAATTGCTCAACAAAAACAAATCCAGAGCCAATCTACCGACAGACTTACGTAATTTTGTTCGCTGAGAATATCATTGTGAGAGCTCTCAATATGTATGAAAGGGTATTCGTGTGTATGTTAGAGGACGGAAAGAAATAAGCCCTTATTTTCACAAATAAGGGCTTATTGTCTTTTTGTCGATATTAAGTGCTATTGGTATACCTCACCTTGGTGCTTTAACCAACCATGCTCATGCCTATTTCTAGGGTCGTGATGAGTCCAATGAATAACACCGCCTTTGTTATTCCATTCATATTCACCGTAAAACTGCACTCTATCGCCCACTTTCAGATCTGGGATGCGTGGTGCCAAATCAATATTATGAGCAACCAGCAACGTTTGTCTGCTGTCCAAGCGTAATATAAACCTTTGATGTCTCGAGCCTTTGTTATCATCAGAAAGTACTCTAGACACTGTACCCTCGCCTTTTACCTGAAGATCACTCTGTTGATTTTCATAAGCACGTCTAAGCTGAACATCGTTCGCATGTATAATGGGAGAAATTAAACTAAGTGCTAACGCGAATAGGGCTAGATAACGTTTCAATGTTTCATTCCTTTGATTACGCCGTAAAAATAAACGGCTGTATCCTAAATAGATCGCAAATCAATATGATACTAGTTGAGTTTACAATCTCAACAAAGAACTAGGGTTTTGCGACATATTCGGTCAGTCATCGCGCCGCAGAACTATTAACAGAACAACAATCTCATTCGCTTTTTATAAGTACGCCTCTATTACGGACATACAGTGTCTAATCGACTCTTCTTTCTCTCCAACCGGAGCTACGTAATGAATCGCGGACTCCGCTTGTTCACTATCGGCTAACTTAGCGATCACCCAAGCCGCTAAGTACTGCGAAGACATACAACCACCGGATGTAGCCACATTACCTTGTGCATGTAGAGGTTGTTCCAGCACCTCGATGCCTAGATCTTGGACCCAAGGTTTCGTGGTGAGGTCAGTACAAGCGGATACTCCATTCAGTAAATCCAACGCAGCCAGAAGCAACGTACCGGAACACTGTGCGCCAGTGATTTGCCTGTTAGGTTCAAGAGAAAGCCGTGACAGAATGGTTTGGTCCGTCGCAATTTGTCGCGTCAACATACCGCTGCCAAACAACACGGCATCGGCTTGATTTGCAAACTCTAACGGCTGCTGCGCTACCACCTCTACGCCATTCATTGATGTCACCACATCCGTCGGACACGTTATCTGAACATTCCACCCGTGCGGTTTCATACGATTCAAAATTGCCGAGGCAATAAAAGAGTCCAGTTCATTAAATCCATCAAACGTTAGTATTGCTATATCCATATAACCCTGCTCCTAAACAACCATCGCTTTCTATAAACTGATTTTTGAGTAAATCACTGTGTTACATAGCTCACCGTTTGGCAATCGACGTTCATTGAGCGCAATGCCCTCTAAGTGATAGCCGCAACGCTCAGCAACTGAACGACTTTTTGCGTTCGTTTCAGCAGCTCTGATAATCACCCGGTTCGCCTTTAATGATTCAAAGGCATACTGCTCCACAAGCTTTACCGCCTCAGTTACATAACCGCAGCCTACGCTTGGTGTATTCAGCCAATAACCAATTTCGAAAAATGGCACCGCCTTATCACGAATGATCAGTCCCACGGCGCCTACTAACGTATCGGTCTCTTTATCAATGATTGAAAAGCGCAGTTCATTTTCGAAGTTTTCAAAATCTGCCATCGCTTGTTTGGTGGTCTCCACCGATTCTTCTTGGGTCAAAGCATATGGTACCCAAGGAAGATATTCTCCAAGCTCCGCTTTACTCGCTTGGATTGCCGCCAACATTTGTGGCTGGTACTCCAATGAAGGAGGAACGAGTTTTATTCTGTCTGATTCCACGGGCATTACTCCTTAATAAACTCCAACTTGGCCTAATCATTTTCAGTAACATCTAATACCATCGGGATATCAACCATACCTTTCTCACGTCTTACTCCGTCTATACGTTTAAAGCCAAACTTCAGATAAACGTTCTCTGCACTAAGCGCAGAATTAACGGTAAACCGGCCTTTATTTCCGTTTCGTAACGCAAACCCTTTCACGCTCTCCCAAAGTTGGCGCGACAAACCTTTCCCTTGATATTCATCATGAACAAACAAGTAGTACAAGTGCGTATTATCACGAACGCCACCAACGCCGATAACCTCATTACTTTCCGATACAGCGACAACGTAGGAATAATTGCTTGCCATATACCCTTCAATGCGTTCTGGAGACATAGAGCCTAGCAACACATTGTGTACAGATTCATCACAGTCAGGGCAGACGTATTTCTTGGTTAGAGGGATAATTAACTGACTGATTGCGAGTGCATCACTTGCTCGTGCTTTTCTGATTGTGAAGTGCATAAGGGCTCCAATTTAGGGGTAAATCTTCGTTATAGACTCTATTAACGCCGAAGCGTTATATAAGAAAATCAATCTAAATGATCAGGAGTATGCAGGTAGGTTCCACAGTTCTGGCATTTATAATCCCCTGTCGCCTCTCCATCCATCAACGACGTTAATATCGCTGAGAATAACCCAGAGAAAAAGCCCGTAGCTTCACTCTTATGTTGTTTACTCTCTGTACCAAACGAGGTGTATTTATGCTGTGTTAACGCCTTGCAATTACAACAGAACGCCTTCATCTTCTCCGTACTGTACTGGCTCATTAGTTGTTCTAGTCCTCCAAGGCATTACGCCAGTATTGGATCGTTTTATCCGACACAGTGCCGTCTTCTCTAGCTGCAGTAACGAGAAAATCAGATAGGTTTATTGCAACCTGTTCATTGCCCAGCAAATACAAACTGCGAATCGCTCGTGTTAGTCTCAATTGATTATGATCGTGGCTTTTTAACCAAACGTGATTCTTCCCATTCAGCGGCAAGACAGAGGTGATTTCAAATCCATTTCTCTGCATTCCCCAAAAATCCAACATGACATCAAGTATCTTCAAATGAGCAACTCGAAGTGCTTCTGAATTGGCAAACACGTCTCTATCTTTCTGTGTTACTAAAGGAGCATGCTGATTGAACTTGGTTCCCTCATCGATTGGGAAAAACACCTGAATATACTTATGGTCATGCTCCAACCAAAAATGGTTATACGCCAACAGCTCATCAATATAGCGACCAAATTTATCTGGACTTTCTCCAGATATAAAACGAGCAATCTCACTCATTTACTTATCCTGACAATAGTTATTGTTGTATTTTTAGCTATAAACCTAATAGCTTATTTGAGTATGTGACACAGCCTTTGGCTCCAAAGCCATGCTCCGTCTTTTCATAGTCGAAATAGGTGATAGATTTCTTGTTTCGCTCTGCTTCAACAACAAGATTACCCTGTTTATCGATAACTGCCGTAGGAGCAGTTTGCTCACAGGTTGTCGAGTTAACCGATATCACTGTAAATACGTTTTCAATCGCCCGAGTCACAAGATGCGATTTAATAATCAAATAACGATTGGCATCAAACTCTTGTTGAACATCACATAAGCTCACGATAGCAACATCGACCTGTTCTTTATAGAGTTCTCTAAAGAACTCAGGGAATCGAATTTCATAACAGATTCGAACACCAACCTTAATGCCCTGAATCTCGACAACGCCATTAAAGTCATTCCCTACGTCAAAATTCTCCGCATCCCAACCCCACAGGGCTCGTTTGTCGTAGTAAAACACCTCACCTGAGGGTTGGATGATCGCAACAGAATTTGCTGCTTTATCTCCAAACTTGCGAATAAGCCCCAAGAAAACAGTGATCTGCGTGTGTTTAACCAAATCTACAATCTGATTAAACGCAGCGTCTTGAAGTTCAAAATCAATATTGGCAACAGCAGCAATTTCAATTGGTGGATAACCAGACAAGGCGCATTCTTGAGTGACTAACACATCTGCACCATCGCGCTTGGCTTCGAAGATAGCACGCTTGATTTGTTCATGGTTTTTGGTTGATTGAGCACTAATTGGGAACTGTAATAATGCAAACTTCACAGTGTCTTCTCCTTGAAATTGGCTTCGGCGCTTAACAAAGGGCCGCGTCAGCACTCATTTTATTAATCTAATCCATCTACGTTCTGCTATGTAAAATGCACAACTAAACAACAGGTTCCACTTCGTACTTCATTTCAATAAGCTGATGCTCACCAACAATCTCAACTTCTCTGATATATTCAAATCCAAAGTTCTCGTAGTACTTTCTTAAATAAGCGTGGGCGTGGATATCGATACATCTCACTCCGATATTGCTGGCATGTTTTATTAGGGCCCGGACTATTTTTGATGCAACGCCATCACCACGATATTCCTCAGAAACCGCCACTCGCGCCATGGTCGATGAACCGTCTTGATTCACCGTTAAACGAGCGGTCGCGACAGGCTTACCGCCATCCCAGACTAGAGCGTGAAATGAGTCATTATCTAACCCATCCAAGTCCAACTCTGTTGGGATATTTTGTTCAAGCGTAAATACTTGATAGCGTATAGCCTGACCCATTGAAATCAGTTCAAGACTCTTGCCAATAGTAACGTCCATGGTCATTCCTTTGTTTTACTGTATGGTTGGTGTGGCGTTTTCAATACCACTTGCCACTCTATGCTATGTCGTTCACCAACTTACTCAGTCAAACAAAATACTATAAAAAATGGCACTAACACCTTGTTTATAATTACTTTTCTAACTTAAGGCAAGCTTCGTAGTTTTTTAGCTGGATTCCCTGCGTAAATACCTTTCTCCGTAATGTCCTTTGTCACGACGCTTCCGGCACCGATAACAACCCCTTCACAGATATTGACCGACAGAATCGTAGCGTTTGACCCTATCGTCACGTTGTCGGCAATAACAGTACGTCCCCAACTCTCTGGGTTTGGATCGGGTTGACCGCTCTTAAAAAGGTCATTGGCAAACATAACCCCGTGGCCTACAAAGCAATCCTCACCGATAGTCACATATTCACAAATAAAGCTGTGCGATTGGATTTTAGTTCGAGCACCGATAACTGAGTTCTTTTGTATCTCGACAAATGGGCCAACAAATACTTCATCTTTTAACTCACAGCCATAGACATTCGCAGGTTCGATAATCGTGACGTTTTCACCACAAACAATGTTGGTGATTTGAGACTTTAATAGTCTTGGGCTCGCCATTAATACTCCAGAATATTTGGTTTTAAAAGATAGATAGGTGTTAAACGGACGGGTCGGAATTAGAAGGGTTAACGGCTCGGTCCACGCAAGCCAATCAAGTTACCAAATAGGTCTTATACCTTCACTATGTTCAAACCTTCATCGTCCGTCGGTTCTTCAAAGTACTGCGTCACGTGATGAAACACATCCTCAGTGTCAAAATGTGCCCTTTCTGGCTGCTCAACCCGACGCTTGCCAATTTGAACCAAACAAACCTCATCCGGCACATCGAGATAGTAAAGCTCATGAGCACATTGCACTTCAGAACATAGAAATGAAAACCACGAACGCTGTCTAACTGTATTGGCAGGAAAGTCCATGACCACATCAACGCCCACCGTTAATAAGCTCTGAACATGTGACTTAATAAAAGGTTTAATAAGAGTAGAGAACTTGATGTAGTCCTCAAACGATTGGATTTGATTGGGATAGTGTGCGGCTAACCACTCATCCTCAGAAATGAGTACCGCCCTTTGCTTAGCCGCAATTAGCTTGGATTGTGTTGTCTTGCCCGCGCCCATTTTTCCACAAAAGAAAATCAGTTTGCCTAAACTTTCCATGTCGTCCCCATAAGCTTAATCACACTTAGTCAAAGTTGTAGTAAAACCAACTATGTGCACAACGTTATCTCTACGCGTTCTTTGCCTTTACCTAAATTTTTACGTTTTAGCCGGATCTGCCCTACTTCAGATGTTCTATTTAAGTGGGTACCGCAACATGGCACCTGAGCAAAGCCTTCTACTTTCCAGTATCTGCGCTCGTTTTCTTTGTCAGAGAAATCACTGATAATTCTCGCGTCAGAATCAATGAGCAGTTGCGCCTCAGTTTCGACTTCCTTTAATAACGTGGTTAAGTTTTCTGGCCATTCAACGTCAATACGACTCTTATCTTGTGCAATATGAGCGCCTATTCTCACAATGCCACTACAGCGTTGATATAGTTTTTCTAATACAACCTCTGCAGCAAAATGCAGTTTCATTAAAGAATAGCGACGCTCCCAATCAATACACGTAACAACCGTCTCCCCAACTTCAAAATCTGGTAGCGAGGCTAAGGTATAGATAATACGTGAACCGTTTTGGGTAGCCTGTAAAACGGAGACATCGTTAATCGTCCCACTATCGCTTTCTTGTCCCCCAGCCTCTGCGTAAAATATCGTCTTGTTTAATTCAACGTTATTGCCTTCAATATGAGTAACCTTGGAACGCAGCTCAGTTTGGTATGGGTTAATCCAAAATACTTTTTCAGTCATCCGCAACCTACAACTTAATATCTACGTTATTTCGAACATAAGTAGGAGTCGACAACTCCTCGTCTAAATCCTTGAACTTCGGTTGCTTTGGCATTGACTCAATAATCGAATTCAATTCCTGATAACTGATACCTACCACACGGCAGGCCGTCATGATTCCATTGATAAAACACTTTTTATCGCGCTTTTGCTGATGCTCACTGGCAGGAATCGACGCGTATAGTTCACACTCTTTAACTAACAAGGCTAGAAGTTCTTCTTTTGGTGCTTCCATAATTCAACTCGGTTATCAGACAGTCAAAAGCTAGTATTAATGGTTTTGACAACAGTATGCAACACTGAGGGTAATCCTATGGCGTCGCTAGCACTTTTTAGCGATGAGCAACCCATGATTACTACTACCTAACAAATGTGGCTTGGAGCACGTTACCCAATTAGTTATTAGGTGACGTATAACCCGTCGTTGTTGCCACCACTTTAAAACCACGCTTTTCAACAATAGGCTTACTCATATCCGAGGCATCAATAGTAAGATATTTCATTCCTCTCGACTTGGCTTCAGCGATACGCTTGTTGAGTAATTGGCTATAGAATCCTTTACCTCTAAACGCTTTCACCGTACTGCCGCCCCAAATTCCTGCAAATGGGCTGTTGCCATTAAACGTTAACCATGCCGATGTCACTGGGTAGCCATCGACATAAACCACATAAATAGAGATTGAATCTGGCTCCTGTTGCTTAAGCTTAAACAAGTAGTTGTATTGCCACTCATAATCGCCACCCCAGACTTGTTCCTGTACCCTGATGGCATCCCGAATGCCTTTGCTATCCGAAACTTCAGTTATGAGTGAATCATCGAACGCTCCATCTTCGGCATTTTCGAGGTCCAACACCATAAAAGACTCGGTTGCCTCTTGTTGAAAACCGTATTGCGACAAAATTTGATCCAAGTTAGCGGGCACATCACTACTATAAGTCTTCCATTCAAAGCTGAGATTTCGCGCTTGAAAATACTCAAGCTGTTCCTTAACAAGGGACTCTGCTCGTCGTTCGTCGAAATCAAAATAAGAAATATAGCTGCCATAGTCGTCTTCAGAAACAAAGCGCGTGATTTCATCGTTAGACTCTTGCACACCATTAAACGAGTTAATGGCTTTTCGCTCAAACTCGTTATATTCCTTCATGACATTGATGATGTTCATTGCTTCCTCATAGGTATCAAGCTATCGACTTGAATCCCCCACTCCATTTACTTCTCAAACGACAGCGATTGAATAGCCTGCTCAACAGACGCAAACTGTATTTTTGTCAAACACACTTCAGCCTTTGAAAACTCGTGCTCTTGAATAAGTTGAGTAATTTCAGATAACGACAAAACAGAGTCGTTCAGTTCGAATGTATAACGTCCGCTCGCCTGGCAAATTATGAAGCTATGACCATCACTATCGATCAAGCGATCAGAACTACTCCAAATCAAAGACTCTAGTTCACTCGCTAACGCTGACTCAGAGCCAAAATACATAAGCTCTGGGTCGCCCTCTAGTTTGAAAATACACGGCCATCTAACCATTGTTGTTCCTATACACCTATGCCATAAGCACTAACGATAACAAGTGAGACACGCCATTGTAGCGTTCGCTCAATAGTGATCTAAACCTCGTCAGCAAAATACGCCATGATCTCCTCAGTGGTCATTTCCTTGGTCTCATTCGCAAAGCAATAATACCCAGGGCGCATATCACTAAAATACTGCATATCCATTTCCAACCCTTCTACGTTAGCAAACAGACCTAATGACATATTGTAATCACCGGTTGCTTTAAACTTGTAGAAAAGATGAGTGCCACATTCTGTGCAAAAACCACGAGAAGCCCAAGACGATGACTGATACATTTTAACTTTATCACCACCTTCAATCTTCACTTGAGTACCACACTTCACTGCAAAATATGGAGCACCGCCCCACTTCCTGCAGGATTGGCAATGGCACACAGTAAACTTGGGATTAACATTTTCGGCTTTGATTGTCACCGCGCCGCAAAGGCAACTTGCTTCTGTATAAGACATTGAACTACTCCTAATTTAATGAAATAGACTGTGATTTTTTCGAGTGACTGGCTCACTTAAATGGATGTTTGCTAACTGAAAAGTGGCTTTGAGGGCAAGTAACTAAAATAATGTACTCAGCACTTGTCATTGACGTTCATCTTCGCAGAATCGGAATAGGTAGCCATCAGGACTTTCGACAATAAACTGAGCTTGTGTGACCGTTTTACCGTCAACTAAATAAGATTTGCTTTCCATGGGAAGAAAGATCGAACTGGGTGCTTTAGACTGCACTGTTGAATATAACGCGTTGATATCACTTACATCCCATTGGAAGTTAACACCTCGACCAAATGGATGCTCTAAGTTGCCAGTTAACCATTTTCGGGAGTCGCCACCTACTCCTTCAAGCATCAAGTCAACTCCCTCACGCGTTAAGTAAACAAACTCCTCTTCTTCTCGTTGGTACTTGATAGCAAAGCCAAGGATGTCGACAAAGAACGTGATGTTGTCCTTGATGTTTTGACAATAGAGTTCTGGAACGACTCTCATGGCGGATTTTCCTTTGTTTGGTGGATGCCTGAGATGATATTAATGTGGAAGATGATGAGCGTGATAACTCCTTATGAATCGTTTGTTATATGCGAACCACTTTACTAGCTAACTTGTCCAGAAGATCTATATCTAACGGATTTTCGTAAACTTGCTCAAAAAGACTATAAATAGCATTGTCATTTTGTTTTATGTATTGAAAGCTTTTCTTTGAACCCAAATACCACTTATCACGAATGTCAAAATACATCTTCAAAAGATCATGTTGGAGCCAAGTTCGACGATAGTTACCGTCTAGATCTCCATCGCGCGCTCTTTCGAGCATTTTCACAACCCATTCCTGTATGTGAAGCCTATCTACTTCAGACATTGGTTCTTTACCATTGGCAAGTTTCTGCTTCACTCGCGCGATGTAATCTGCTCCTATACCGCGAGTCTCATAGACTACTTTTCCATCAGCAAATCGCAGAGCTTCTTCTGGAATCGAATCAAGAAATGATGTTGGATAAATCCATACATCAAGAAATGTTCCATGAAACAGTCGCGCATCTTTATGCTCCTCTGAACGATCCCAAAAACAAGCGATGTCTATATCGCTCGTCTCAGTCGCTTCATTTCTTGCGTGAGAACCATAAAGGATGACTGTATGAGGAGCATATAACTCAATGACTTCCTCTATAGCTAAATCTAAGATACTTTCCATTTTGTTCTCCAGGAATACAATGCCGAATTAAGTAGTGAGTAACGCTACAGCCCACCTAAACTATTGTGCCGTAAACACTTAATCCGATTCAAACCGAAAGTGCCAAGTTTTACGAACCTGCTTAGATTTATTGTTATATGCTTATTTCACCCGAGCCCTTTCGTACCACTGGTCAAACTGGTCGATGACTCTGTTGTGGTAGAAAGTTTTACTAATACTTTTAGGATTGTCAGGATCTAACCGGCGCAGTTTACAGTATCTTTCACCTTCAGCTTTTAACGTCCTCATTTGGTCATGAAAGACTTTATTTTGCTTAAAGTTCGTAAAGCGTGCCTTGAGTATTTCTAGCAACTCGTAGTAATCGTGTGGATAATTTTTCAGCGCATCTTCTTCGGAAAGAACAATTTCTGGAGCATCAGGATCATTAGTTAGACGCACTTGTAAGGCTTCATCATTTGTCGTTTTTACCAACTTAGTATGAAGTTTCAACGATATAGCATAGTTTGCATCTTTGTCATGCTCATAGTCTTTCTCAATGTCTTTCAGATACTTCAAGAGGTTTGACTTAACCTCGCTATCCACGCTAAAACTAGCAACATCTGAAAGATGGAAAAATGATACAGGCATGAGATAGAAATTGTACCGACTAAAGTCATAGTGGAACCAGTTCATTGCAATAGTCATGAAATTTTTTAGTGATGCTGTCCCAATTTCTTGGATACTAGTGCTCAACTCAAGATCACCACAGACAAAATGCACCGAATCATCTCTGATATTCATTAACAATCGAATGTTATCTCCGACCACCTTTGGGATAGACCCATTAGCTAGTAAGCGATTCAGAGCAGCGCCCAATGAAATCGTTTTTGGGTTACCGCTTGGGGATATTACAATTTGTCCCTTATTAAAAATATGAATGGACTCAGGAGTGTCGCCAGCATCTTTTACCAACTTAGACTTTAGAAGAAGTTCCCATGCATTTGTCATTAGAATTGAAAAAGTCTCTTCTCGATGCTGAAAATTAGGTTTGTTATATATTTCTATCGCTGAGATACACGCCGAGATAGCCTTTTCTAACATGATCTGGTGAAGGTACTTATCCACTTCATCTTTTTGGCTTTGGTGTTGACGAAAAGTAGTTGAGTTGAAAGTCGTGATAACTTCTGTGACCTTATAACCATTGTTCGTTCGCTCCAGCAATGAAACCCATTTTTTACGTAAATACGTTTTTACTGTAGACACGCTCCAACCTGTCTTTTCGGCTAATTCATCTAAAGTGAAATCGTGTCCAGACTTAAAACTCTCAAGGAAGAATGTATACGCCTTGTCTACTTGTAACCATTTTTTCTCTGACATAAACCCACCTACTGGCTGCATATAACGCCCGCTTAAGGCGTGAGTGAATGCGCGCCAAAATTGGAGCGAAGCGAAAATGGCACGCGTTTACGAATCGCTCTTAAACGTTTGTATGGATAATAAGCACTCCAATCGGGTAATGTGAGACCCAGGCTTTAGCTGCAACTAAAGCTTTCTATGTAGCAGTTCGTTTAAACGCTGGCTCC